>JAUWSP010000588.1 GCA_030610025.1 Acidobacteriota bacterium
CTCAAGATCTACGAGATCCTGGCCTCGAACATTCCCCTGGTCGCTACCCGAATCGAATCCCACACCCAGGTTCTTTCCGACGACATCAGTTTTCTCGCCCGTCCAGAGCCCCGCGAGCTCGCCAGAGCCATCGGCTCGGCGCTCGACGATCCCGACCAGAGCCGTGAGGTCGCAAAGGCGGCGCGTAGCTTCTACGACGAGCACTACTCCCGCGCCGCCTACGAACAGAAGATCGCGGCGCTGCTCGAGGTCGTCGGCTGATGTGCGGGATCGCCGGGATCGTCGCGTTGCCGGGGAAACAACCCCCGACTGCAGACCAGATCGGTCGAATGTGCGACACGCTCGTCCACCGTGGCCCCGACAGTCAGGGGTTGATGGTCGAGGGCCCGGTCGGGCTCGGAATGCGCCGCCTTTCGATCATCGACCTGACTGGCGGCGACCAGCCACTGTTCAACGAAGACCGGTCGATCAGCCTGGTCTTCAACGGCGAGATCTACAACTACCGCGAGCTGCGAAAGAGCCTCGAAGACAAAGGGCACACGTTTTCGACGGCTACGGATGACGAAGTGATCGCCCATCTGTGGGAGGAGTACGGAGAGAGCTTTCCGGTTCATCTGAATGGGATGTTCGCCATTGCCCTCTACGACAAGAGACAGCGGCGTCTGGTCCTCGTACGAGACCGGCTCGGCATCAAGCCGCTGTTCTTTACGATGACGGGTGGGCACCTGGTGTTCGGTTCTGAAGTGAAAGCACTGCTCGCCTCGGACCTGGTACAGCCCAGAGTCGATCTGGACACCCTCCCCCAGTTCCTGGCCTGGGAATAAGTCCCGGGACCGGCCACGATGTTCGCGGCAGTCCAGAAGCTCGACCCTGGCTCCCTGTTGGGCATCAGCATAGACACCGGAGAGGTTCGGCAGACACAGTGGTGGCAGATCCCAGTTCCCGAAGATTCGGAAGCGAAGCTCTCTGCAGAAGACTGGATCGACGCCGTGGACAACCAGATCCATCGGTCCGTCCAAAGCCAGCTGGTGAGTGACGTACCGTTGGGTGCTTTTCTTTCTGGGGGCGTCGATAGCTCGCTCGTTGTGGCGCACATGGGGACGGCCCGAACGTTCAGCATCGGTTTCTCGGACCCGAGCTACGACGAGACCGCCTGGTCCGCCAAGGTTGCCGATCATCTGGGAGTCTCCCACCGCATGGAGATCCTGGAGCCCCAGATCGGCGATCTATTCGAAGAGCTGCTGCAGTATTTCGACGATCCCATCGGGGACTTCTCCATCTTTCCGACCTACCTGGTCTCGAAGTTGGCCAGAGAAGAGGTCAAGGTGGTTTTGACCGGCGATGGCGGCGACGAGCTCTTCGGTGGATACGAGACCTACGTGGCACAGCAACTCGCCAGAACCTGGCAAGCGGTCCCAGGCCCCGTTCGCTCGGGCCTCTTGGAGCCATGGATGAAGGGACTGCGACCTCGACCCGAAAAGAAGGGCCTGACGAACAAGTTGATCCGTTTCGCCGAGGGTCTGGGCCATGATCCGAAGCTCGAACATGCCCGCTGGCGCCTCTTTGCCGGTACCGCGCTGCAAACTCGTCTCCTCGCACCCGAGGCGCGATCGAAAATCGAGCTACCCATCGAGGATCACATCCTCCGCCTGGAGAACGAGGCCGGATCGCGCCCACCCCTCGATCGCAACCTCTATGTCGATGCCCGGAGCTACCTGGTGGACAATTGCCTCGTCAAGATGGACCGCATGTCGATGGCCTGCTCTCTCGAAGCCCGCGTTCCACTCCTCGACCACGACCTCGTCGAGCTGGCATTTCGGGTTCCACCGGAGCTCAAGGTCAGGAACCGGGAGACGAAGGTCCTCCTCAAGAAGGCTGCAGCCAGGCATGTACCGCACGATTGTGTCTATCGCCCCAAGGAAGGATTCAGCATTCCCATCAAGCACTGGCTTCGCGATGAGCTTCGGCCGCTGATGGAGGACCTGCTGAGTCGCGACCGGCTCGGCCGCGAGGGGATCTTCGCCATTCCCGAGGTCGAGCGGTTGAAGCGGGAGCACATCGACGGCCAGGCCAACCACAGCCACGTCCTCTGGTCGATGATGGTCTTCGAAGACTGGGGAAGACGGTGGGGAGCGCTGTGATCCGGAGACGACCCGACCAGGCGGCCAAGGAGACCTACGACATTATCGTCGTCGGTGGCGGCGTTTACGGCATCGCGCTCCTGCTCGAAGCGGCGCGACGAGGATTGAAGCCCCTGCTACTCGAGCAGAGTGACTTCGGTAGCGAGACTTCCTGGAACAGCCTGAGAATCGTTCACGGCGGTCTCCGATATCTGCAAAGCCTGGATCTGCCACGTTTCTTCGAATCGGTGGCCGAGCGTCGCTGGTTCCTACAGCATTTCCCGGACCTGGTTCGACCTCTCCCCTGCCTGATGCCCTTGTACGGCAAAGGCCTGAAACGCCCCGGAGTCTTTCGTCTGGCCTTGGCGACCAACTCGTTGCTGTCCTCGAGGCGCAACCGAGGGGTGCCACCCGAAAGTCACTTGCCGCC
>JAUWSP010000330.1 GCA_030610025.1 Acidobacteriota bacterium
GGCGGCGATCGCCAGGAGCTCCACGAGCTGCTGCGCAAGCACAGCATGGCGGCACACGAAGCCGTCTCCCGAGGTGAAGACAACCCTCTGATCGAGCTCGTGCTGGCGGACACGGCGTTCGACCTGGACAAAGAAGAGGTCCAGGCCAGCCTCGACCCGACGCACTTCGTCGGCCGCTCAGCCGAACAAGTCACGGAGTTTCTCGACGAGTACGTCGAGCCGGCCCTGGCCAACGTCGAAGCAGCCGCGGTCGAGGAACCCAGGATCTAGCCCGCATTATTCATGACCCCGCGAGCAGATTGTGGAAAGCGTCTGTCAGATCTGGTCACCCGCAGGGAGGAGCACCGGAGGCAACCTTGCAGGTTGTTGAGGAGTGATGAGCGAGGACGGCCTGAGATGGCGGGCGATCTCCGCTAGATGCCGTGGGGCTCATGAATAATGCGGGCTAGGCGTCCACGGTAGAAGCATGGGGGTTCCCAAACAGCAGGGGCAAACCCACCAGCTTCTGCTGCTTCTCGTCGTACTCTCTCTTGCCTACAGCCTGTCCTGTGCCACCGGCAGGCGGGCCCACGAAGGACAGGTCGGGTTCACCGAGCGAGGCCTAGCTTCTTGGTACGGCCCCGGTTTCAACGGTCGCGCCACCGCCAGTGGCGAGACCTATGACATGTACGACCACACGGCGGCGCACAAGACACTGCCGCTTGGCACCGTCGTGGAAGTGCGGAATCGCGACAACGGTAAACGGACCACGGTCCGTATCAATGACCGGGGTCCCTTTGTTCGAGGTCGGGTCATCGACCTGTCGTATACAGCCGCAGAGGAATTGGACATGCTCGGGCCGGGCACAGCGCCCATCGAGCTGCGAGTTCTCCAGACCGCCGAGCTCGCCCCACAGCCTGGTGGCTTCTGGCTACAGGTGGCGGCCTTTCAGGAGAAGTCGCACGCCAACGACCTGCGCCGGAAGCTCCGTTCCAGCCAGCCCAAGGTCCAGGTGCAGTCGCACGACGGCTGGTACCGCGTCCTGGTGGGGCCCTTCAAGAACAGGAAGCAAGCGGAAAAGGCCGAGCGGCAGCTGCGTCAACTCGGCTACCGGCCGGTTCTGAAGACCGGCGCCTGACGTTGAGGCGGCCGGCTCAACCCTCTAGATGCGCCAGCCAGTCCTTGATTCCCTCGTCGAGGGACTTCCGGCGGCGGTGCACGCTGATGGCGATCTCGACCAGGCGATCGACAAGCTGAGGCAGGGGCAGACCCGCCTCTTCCCACAGCTTGGGGTACATCGAGATGCTGGTAAAGCCTGGCAGGGTGTTGATCTCGTTGATATAGAGGCCGGTCTCCCCTTCCAGCAGGAAGTCCACTCGGGCCATGCCGTGACCACCGACCGCGGCGACCGAGTCCACCGCCAGGGAACGAATCCGCTCGGTGGTCTCTGGTGGCAGGTCGGCCGGAATCTCGAGCTCGGCCGCATCCAGCAGGTACTTGTCCTCGTAGTCGTAGAACGGGTTGCCCGGCAGGATCTCACCCACCGCCGATGCCTGCAGATGCTGGTCTCCCAGAACCGAGCACTCCAACTCGCGGCCTGGGACTCCACGCTCCACCAACGCGGTCGTGTCGAAACGGAGGGCGAAGGCAATGGCCTCCTGCAAGTCCTCCGGATCCACGATCTTGCGGACACCGACGCTGGACCCACCGACGCTGGGCTTCACAAAGACTGGAAACGGGAGCTCGGGAAGTTGCTTCAGCGCCCGTTCCGGGTCGGTCTCGAAGCTCGACCTGTCGATCGACCCGTACTCCACGACCGGCAGACCACAGCTTTCGAGCAGCCGCTTGCAAAGCACCTTGTCCATCGCCAGGGCGCTGGCCCCGACACTCGCTCCAACGTAGGGGAGGTCCAGCATCTCGCATAGGCCCTGCAGGGTACCGTCTTCGCCCCAGGTGCCATGGACCACCGGAAAGAGCACCTCGATCGAGGAGTCCAGCAGGTACCTGAGTGTTGGCGACAGTGGCTTCTCCACTGCCCCAAGGCTGTCGAGATCGCCATCCACGGCGCGCTGTGAGACGCCTGGATCGAGCCAGCGGCCATTCTGCGCGATTCCCAGGGGCACGACTTCATGACCCACCTCTTCGAGGGCTCCGATGACCGTCCTCGCCGAGCGGATCGAGACCTGATGCTCGACGCTTCGCCCGCCAAATGCCACTCCGACTCTTGTCATGCTCCTGCCTCCCAGTTTCTAGCTCGACTCCAGATCGACCACCAGCACCCGACTGATCTCGGGCAGCGCCTCGAGGGCAGCCATCGTGGCCTCTGGCGGCGCCTGATCGAGACGCAGCACCGCCAGTGCGTCTCCGCCGCCCTCCTTGCGGGCCAGATGAATCTCAGCGATGTTGATTCCTGCTTCACCCAAGAGAGTACCGAGCGTCCCGACCACCCCTGGGACATCGCTGTTCCGAAGCACCAGGAGTCGTCCCTTGGCTCGAAACTCGAGGCGGTAACCCTCCAACCGCACGACCCGGGGATCGGCCTCTCCGAACACCGTCCCGGCCACTTCGACGCTGCCATTCTCGCCGCTGAGTGTCACGCCCACGAGCTCGGGGTACTCACCCGAGGAGTGATAGACCGACCGAACGACCTCGATACCCCTGCCTTCGGCGATCTTTTCGGCGTTGACGAAGTTGACCGCTTCTCCCAGAAACGGTGACAGCGCTCCCTTCAGGGCCGCGATCGTCAGAGGTACCCGGATGTCCTCATCCATACCCCAGAGCTCGACCTTGACCTCGAGGACGCTACTGCCCAGCATCGAGCTACACAGGCAACCCAGCTGCTCTGCCAGAGCTACGAAGTGCTGCGCGCGCCCACCGGTAGGCGAGAACGGCAGGTTGACCGCAGTCAGCTCCAGCGATCCTTCGAGCGCTCCGAGCACCATCCGAGCCGTTTCGGTGGCCACCCTCTCCTGTGCCTCTCGAGTCTGGGCCCCGATATGCGGTGTCACCACGACCCTGGGGTGAGCCACCAGTTTGGAGCCGGTGGGTGGCTCTTGTTCGAAGACGTCCAGGGCCACGCCGCCAAGATGCCCCGACTCCAGAGCCTCCAGTACCGCATCCTCGTCCACGACACCGCCGCGGGCGCAGTTCACCAGCAACGCTCCCACCTTCATACCGGATATCGCCGCGGCGTCCAGCAGGCCCCGGGTCTGCTCGGTGAGCGGCGTGTGCACAGACACCACGTCGGAGCGCTTGAGGACGGCGTCGAGCTCTGACAACTCGATATCGAGACGGCGGGCCGCCGAGGCATCCAGATAGGGATCGAACGCCAGGACCTTCATCCCGAAAGCCCTGGCTCTATAGGCGACATTCTGTCCGATGCGACCGAGACCGATGAGCCCGAGAGTCTTGCCCTCGAGCTCGGTTCCAATGAACCGCTTGCGGTCCCACTCACCTGCCTGCAGTGACTGATGGGCCTGGGGGACGTTTCGCGCCAATGCCAGCAGTAACGCGAAGGTGTGCTCCGTCGCCGAGACCAGATTGGCGGTAGGGGCGTTGACCACCAGGATTCCCAGTTCCGTGGCGGTCGCCACGTCTACGTTATCGACGCCGATCCCGGCCCGACCCACCACCTTGAGGCTCTTGCCCTGGCGCAGGAGAGCACCGTCCACCTGCGTCATGCTCCTGACGATCAGGGCGTCGAACTGTCCGATGATCTCACCGAGCCTCGGTCGCTCCTCGGCCGTCAGCAGGTGAACCTCCGAGCCGCTCTGCCGCAAGATCTCCAGGCCTGACGTATGCAACGGGTCGGCCACCAGAATGCGATTCATCGCCCGTCTGCCTCCAACACGGTTTCGAGGGCCTCGAGGAGGCCCTCCAGATCCTCGCGGCGCACCTCGCCCATGTGGCCGATCCGGAAGGTCTCCGGTTTCCACTTGCCATAGCCCCCGCCGACTGTGAAGCCGAGACGGGCGAGTCCCTCCACGATTGCTGGGGCCGACCGGCCGGCGGGAGCCCGTAGGCAGCTGATGGTCGGCGACCGACTACCGGAGTCGCTGGCCCAGTCCATGCCTCGCGATTCGATCCAGCGAGCCATCTGCTCCTGAAGCTCTGCATGACGCCGCCAGCGTTCCTCCATCCCCTCGCTGACGATGTTGTCCAGTTGCCGATCGAGGGCATAGAACACCGAGACGGCCGGAGTGGTGATCGTGCCACCCGATCGGTGCTTGTCGCGATAGCGCAGAAAGTCGGTGTAGAAGCCCCGATTCTCCAGCCGA
>JAUWSP010000079.1 GCA_030610025.1 Acidobacteriota bacterium
AGACCTGGGAGAGCCGGCGTCCGCGGATGGTACCGTACGCTGCGTGGGAGGTTCTACTTGAACGCTCGAGCTCGGAGCCTGGCGGGGAATCTCCTGATTCTAGCGCTGGCCCTCGTTCTTTCCGCTGGCCTGGCGGAGATGGGGCTGCGGCTCTTCCACCCCGTGTACGAGTATGCGGCCGAGTTTCGGTACGACCCCAGTAGCACTCGCATCTGGCGCAACCACCCCGGTGGTGTCGAACAACGCCGGCATCCGGACACGGGAGATTCGCACTGGTTGATTCACAACAACCTCGGCTCGCACCAGCACCGCGACCTCTCCGAGCAGCAGCTGGCAGATGGGATCAACGTGGCTTTCTTCGGCGACTCCTTCACCGAGAACCGCCGACTGCCCAGCCCCCACTCGTTCACCGAGCTGCTCGACTTTCTTCTCAATCTCCAGGCTCGGTCGTTCAACGTGCTCAACTTCGGTGTCGACGGGTACGGTACCGACCAGAGCTACCTAGCGTATGAGGAGCTTCGACAATCGGTCCCGATGGACTGGGTGTTCTATCTCATGGCGGACAACGATCTCGAGAACGTTCGCCAGAACGAGCTCTTTCTCGTTGACGAGCACGGTGGCCTGATCCGGAAACCGGCCCGCCCGACGCCCTGGTACATTCGGATCGCGGCGCGGCTGCACCTGACCTATCTGCTGTATGACGTACGCGGTCGTCTGGATCCCAGTCGGCGGGGCCTGGGCTCGGATCGAGCGCTGCTTCACGAGGAGTACACCTACTACAGCTGGAAGAAGCGATTTCGGACCGCTCGGAGCCAACCAGCCGAGGACCGAGACCCCCCGAGCCCGAGAGCCACACCCGAAGATGCGGCCCTCGTGATGTGGCGTCTGCTGGATGAGTGGCAACAGGCCGCCGACTCGTCGGCCGCTCACTTCGTCGTGGCCGGCGTCCCTCGAGAGCAGGAGCACGAGCTTCTGTCCGTGATCGCGGAGAAGCACGAGACCCTCGATCTCTTTGAGCTTTTCCACAGTCAGCTCGACGACTTCGAGTACCGCGACGTGAGCTTCGAGAACGACGCTCACTGGAACGAGCGGGGAAACATGCTGACGGCGATCGTGATCTACCGCTTTCTAGAAGAACACATGGGACTCGATCCCATCCCCGAGATGGAGCTCAGACAGGCCGTGTCCGACTACTATGCTGCGTTTCCGGAGTCGTGGCAGCCCGGCCCCGAGTTTCCACCGGCGAGTCTGGATGCGATCGCCAAGCAGGTGATTCGCAACCGATACACGGAGCTCGAGGACCCTTTGCACTCCACGTCCAAAGCGCGGTGACAGGATCAGTGCCGGGGATTCGAGCGGCGTGCCGGGCCATCCAGTGGGTGGGCCATCAGGTTCGACCTATCCAAAGATCTCCTTGAATCGACCGACGGACTCCTGAAAGCCCTCCTCGAAGGTGCCACCGGTGGGATGGTAGACACTCTCGAGAGAGATCACGCCGTCATACTGGTCCGCAACCAGGGCAGCGGCGAGATCTTCGAGGATCGGAGCCATCTGCCCGGTTCCCAGAGCGCACTGTTGAACGCTGGCCTTGGCGATGTCGACGTTGCAGTCCTTGATGTGAAGGTGGCCGAGGTAGCCGCCCCTCAGGATCTCGTAGCCGGCGGGGTACACCTCTTCGGTGCAATACAGGGTATTGGCGGGATCCCAGAGGACCTTGAGGTTGTCCGTCCCCAGATCGTCGATCAGCTTTCTCCCCAGGTAGGCGGAGGCGACCATGGCATTGTTGCCGGTCTCGACGACCAGCGTGATGCCGTGCTCTTCGGCCAGCTTGACTGCCGGCTCGAGCAAAACCAAGAGTTGTTCCCACGCCCCCTTGCTGGCGTTCCAGACCTCGGCACCGTTGTAGCCGAAGATGATCATCTCCTTGCGGAAGCTCATGATCCGTACCAGCTTGGTGTCGAAGGCCTTGGCCATGACAAAACAGCGTTCCAGAGCTGCCATGTGCTTCTGATGGTCGGCATCTCCCAGTTCGGTGTTGCCGACCAGAAGGCCGACGAAGTTGTGGCGGGTAATGCAGGGGATCTTGACGCCATAGCGCTCGACCAGATCTGTCAGCCGTGCCATCTCGTCATCATCGAGGTCGCCGACCTCTTTCTCCCAGACGAACTGAAGCTCCGCGTACTCCAGATCCGCCTCGGTCATCACCTGCAACGCGTGTTCCAGGTCTCGACTGATACCGTCCGTGATTACGCCCAGCTTTACCATGCGGATTTCCCTCCTTAGATTCGATAGGTTATTTAGATTCCGAGGCTCGTCTACCAGGTGACTTCGGTGCCCGCGATCTGCTCGAGGAGCTTCACAACAGACCAGTTGTCCTCGGTGGGGAACATCGAGATCCCGGATTGAAACAGCTCGTATGCGGCGCTGGTGGTGAACATGGCGGTGCCGGTCTCCCGGGCCATGTTCATCGAGATGCCCAGGTCCTTGTACATGGTTCCAATGTGGCTGCCGGTGTCTTTGAACTGTCTCTCCATGATGAGCTTGGCGCAGTTGTTGAAGAGAGGACAACCGATGGCGCTGGCACTGAAGACCTCGTACAGGGTTTCACCCTTGACGCCGGCGTTGGCCCCCAGCACGAGGGATTCGAAGATGGCTGCGAACGTGGTGCCGATCATGGCTTGCAGCGCCGCCTTGACGGTCTGGCCTTGACCGATCTCCTCGCCAACGTGGAGAACTGTCTTGGCGATAGCCTCGAGCACATCTTCTTGTTGGGCCAGCACAGCCTCGTCGGCGGCCGCCATGAGTGTCGGAGAACCGCCATCGGCGCCGGCCTTGCCTCCGCTGACGGGAGAATCGATCAGGCGGACACCCTTCTCGCTCACCGGCTCCACCAGCTCTCGGACCTCAGCGGGGTTGATGGTGGCGGAGACGATGATCGTCGTCTCCGGCTGCATGCCCTCCAGTAGACCGTCAGCTCCAAGGACGACCTGTTTGACTTGATCGCCGTTGAGAACCATGACGAACACCACATCACTCTGCTCACCGACCTGCCGACTGGATTCGGCCCGGCTGCCACCAGCCTCTTCCAGGTCGACCCGACGGGACTCACGAAGGTCGAAGCCGGTCAACGAGAAACCGCTTTCGAGGAGGTTCTTGGCCATCCCCATTCCCATGTCACCGAGACCCACAATTCCCACCCTTTTCATGATCTGTCTCCTTGTTCTGTAGAGATATCTGTAGTGTTGCTGAGGTCTTCTCGGGTGCCTTCGGCTCTCACATGAGCAGCGTCGGCAGCCACAAGACGATCGCCGGAAATAGAATGCACAGAATCATCACCAGCACATTGGCGGCCAGGAATGGCATCGCGCCGACAAAGATCGGCCCGATACCCATCCGGGAAATCGCCGAGCAGACGTTGAGGCAGTTGCCGACCGGCGGCGAACAGGCTCCGACCGCCAGGCCGGAGACCAGGACAATCCCGAATTGCACCGGCGAGACACCGACTTCCACGGCCGTGGGCAGGAAGATCGGCGTCAGCAGCAAGATCGCGGGGCTCACATCGATGAAGGTGCCGATGAGCAGGACGATGAAGCCGAAGATCAGCATGAAGAGCACCGGGCCCAGGTCCAGGCCTGCCATGACCTGCGTCAGGGCTTCGGGTATCCGCTCCAGCGCCAGGACGTAGATGTAGAGCTGCGACAGGGCGATGATGATCATGATCTTCGAGCTGATCATCACCGTCTTCTGGACCGACCTCCAGAGGGCGGGCAGGCGCAGCCGGCGAGTGAACGCCATGCCGATGATGGCGGCATACAGCACACCGATAGCCGAGGACTCGGTCGGAGTCGCGACACCGAACACCACGATGCCGACGATCAGTACCGGCATCAGAAGGACATACGAGGAGACCAGGGCCTCTTTCAGGATCTCCGCCGGCCGTGGGCGAATTTCCTCCTTGGGAAAGTTGTGTCGATGGGCGAGAAACGAAGCGATACCGAATTGGAAGATGCCGATCATGATGCCGGGTATCGCTCCCCCCAGGAAGAGCTGTCCCACCGACTCCTGAGCCACCACTGCGTACAGCACCACGGGGATCGAAGGCGGGATGATCATGCCCATGGTGGAGGAGGCCACCGTGATGCCTGCAGCGAACCGACGTGGGTAGCCGCGCTGCTCCATCTCTGGAATCAAGATCGAACCGACGGAAGCCGTATCGGAAGTGGAGGAGCCGGAGATGCCACCGAAGATCATCGAGGCCGCCACATTGACCAGCGCCAGCCCGCCGCGCAGCCGGCCGACGATCATCAAGCAGAAGTTGATCAGGCGCTTGGTGATGCCGGCCTCGTTCATGAGGAATCCCATGAGGATGAACAGTGGCAACGCGATGAGGGTGTAGGAGTTGAAGCCGGCGAACATCCGTTGCGGCAGGATGCGCATCAACTCGGGGTGGTAGAGCGCGAAATAGAGTAGCGACGAGATGCCTATTGAGTAGGCGATGGGGATGCTCAGGGCGAGCAGGACAACCAGGCTGAAGATCAGGACTGCCATGGTTCAGAATCCGGTCGGTCGCCCTGCATCCAGGGTACGCCGAGCTCTTCCTCACCCTTGAATCCGAGATAGAGCTTGATGAAGCAGAAGATCGCCGAGGCGCCCGTGCCGATGGGGATGGCGATCTGGGAAGTCCAGCGCGGCACCTGCAGCACGGAGATCATGCGCGAGCCGGTGACACCGATCCACCTCAGCGAGTAGTAGAAGATGACCAGATTCAAGGCTAGAAGCAAGGAAAGGCCGAGGACGTCGATCCACTTGCGCGCCCGAGGCCCGAGCCGCTGAGTGAACCAGGTAATCGCCATGTGGTCGCGTTTGGCGATAGCCACCGCGATGCCGAGGGCTGAAGTGTAGGCAAAGAGGATGGTGGCGAGCTCGTTGGCCCCGCCGATCGATTCGCGGAACCCGTAGCGCAGCACCACCTGGGTCACGATCAGGGCGAACATGGCCACGAAGCAGATCGAAGCCACGATCTCCAGCGTTTGAATCAGGACGGTTTCCAGCCGCTTCATCGGTCGCTCTCTGTTGGGCTTCTACGGGGTGCAGCTGTGGGCCGCCTCGATCGCGGCGTTGATGTCATCCCAGGTGAAATCACCCCGGTCGACGAAGAAGTCATAGACCGGTCTCGTGCGGGCCTTCATCTCCGCAATGACAGCCGAGGAGGGCTGGATGATCTCGACCTCGTCGGCCAGCTTGGCGACGATCTCCTCTTCCAGACTGGAATAGAGCTCATCGCTGAGCTCGAGAGTCTCTCTTGCCACTGCATCGAAGATCTCCTGGAGATCCGGGGAAAGGCTCTCGAACCAGTCGAGATTGACCATGAGCGGATCGGGACCCGTGGCATGGTGGTCGATGGTGATCCAGCGCAAGACTTCATATTGTCGTCGGTCCCAGAGATCTGAAGGTGGTGAGGTCGTACCCTCGATGACGCCGGTCCTGAGCGCTGAATAGGTCTCGGACTGGGCGATGCCCTGGGGATTGGCACCGAGGGCGTCTTCCATGCGGTGGAAGACCTCCTGCGCGTCCGGAACACGAATCTTCAGCCCCTCGAAATCTGCCAAGGTCGTGATGGCGTGCTCATTGGAGCCATGGGCCCGGAACCCCTGGGAGATGCCAACCGCCGGTATGTGGAGCCCGCGAGCGGTGCCCTGTTCGGCCACCCCGGTCATCCATGGGCTGCGAACCAAGCAGATGGCCTGCTCCCAGTCCTCGACCAGGAACGGCAACAGGACGATATTGAACCGGGTGGAGGCATCCTCGAACATGCCCCCGCGGGTGCCTTGCAGAGCGCCGGTCGCTACGGCGTCCGCCATCTCGCGCTCGGTACCCAGAATGCCACCGAAATAGTTCTCGACTTCGATGCGCCCGGCGGTCCGCTCCTCGAGCTCCGCCTTGAAGAACTCCATCGACAAGCTGCGCGGGTCGCTCTTGTTCTGCGCGTTGCCGTATTTGAAGACGAACTGGTCATCGGAACAGGCGGAGGCGATCAAGGCGAGGATGACGATCGTCACCAGGAAACATGAGGTCTTCGGGGTCACTGAGTTTCTCCTGCGTTGGTCGATTCAAGGCGCGGTTCCTGGCCGAGGGCGAGCTCCATGATCCGTCTCTGGGTGGCTTCCGCACGGGGAAGAATCCCTTGCAGCTCGCCTTCGTGCATGACCGCCACGCGGTCGGCCAGCCCGAGTAGTTCAGGCATTTCGCTGGAGATCAGCAGGATGGCGACGCCCTGCTCGACCAGGTCGCCGATGAGTGCGTAGATTTCGACCTTGGATGCCACATCGATGCCCCGGGTGGGCTCGTCGAAGAGCAGCACGCGGCAGCGAGCCGCCAGCCAGCGGGCCAGCACGACCTTTTGCTGGTTGCCACCCGAGAGATTGACCGTCTTCTGATCCAGGGAAGTGGCGCGAATGTGTAGCTTCTCGATCAGGACCTCGGCCTGTTGGCGCTCGGCACCGAGATCGATCACTCCGAGTCGTGAAATGTCGTCGAGGCTGGTCAGAGTGATGTTCTCGGCGACGGAGCACTGCAGCACCAGACCCTGTTGCTTCCGATCTTCGGTGATGAATCCGAGACCGGCGGCGATGGACCCGGCGGGATCCCGCTTCGGTAACACCTGGCCGGCCACCCGAACGGTGCCGGCATCCGTCGGGTCGGCGCCGAAAATGGCCCGAGCCAACTCGGTACGACCGGAGCCCATCAGGCCGGCCACCCCTACGATCTCTCCCGCGTGGACCGACAGATCGACGGGCGATAGCACCCCAGTGCGCGTCAGTCCGTCCACATCCAGGACGACGTCGCCGATGGGCGCTGGCCGCTTGGGAATCTGTTCGGAGATCGTCCGGCCCACCATCAGTTGAATGAGCTCGTCCATGTCCGTCAATTGCGCCTGGCGCGTTCCGACTGTCCGACCGTCCCGCAGGACCGTGACGCGATCGCCGATGGCGAAGATCTCGTTGAGTCGATGCGAGATATAGATGACGGCAACGCCGTCGCGGCACAGGGAGCGAATGACTTCGAAGAGGGTCTCGATCTCGGTGTCCGATAGCGCTGCGGTCGGCTCGTCCATCACCAGGAGACGGGCTTGGACGCGGAAGGCCCGGGCGATCTCCACCAATTGCTGTTCGGCTACCGAGAGCTCTGCAGTCGGAGACTCAGGATCGACGTTGCAGCGCAGCTTCTGAAGCAACTCGAGGGAGTTGCGTCGCATGGCCTCCTGCCGGATCAGGCCTACCGAGGTCGGCTCGTGGCCAAGGAAGATGTTCTCGGCGACGGTCAGGCCCGGAACCAGATTCAGCTCCTGATGGATCATGACCAGGCCTTGCTTCTCGGCCTCCAGGGGGGACGTCGGCTGGATGGTCTCACCGGACAACGCCATGGTGCCCGAGTCAGCCAGGTTCTGGCCGCACAGGACCTTGACCAGGGTGGACTTGCCGGCGCCGTTCTCGCCGAGGAGTACGTGAACCTCACCCGGCACGACTTCCAGATCGGCTTCCTGGAGAGCTTGGACTCCCGGGAATTGCTTGCAGATTCCCTGCATACGGAGCAGGGGCTCCACGTTCATCATGGGTCCTCTTCCGAAATGATACCGCTCGATGATTCACCGCTGAACGCTTCCAGGTTCTCGAGGTCGATCAACTCGACTCGAGTGAGGACCTCCTTCTGGGGTGGCTGTCCGTCCCGCAGCAGCTCAACGGCGTGTCGCACCCCCAGTCGACCCATCTCGCCGGGAAACTGGGCGACAGAGCCCAGCAGGCGACCCGATCGGATATTGGCCAGCGCATCTGGGATGGCATCGAAGCCGACGATCTCGATCCGATCCAGTCGACCGGCGGCAGCAAAGGCCTCCAGGGCGCCGAGAGCCATCTCGTCGTTGGCGGCGAAGACGGCGTCCAGATCCGGATGGGCCTGCAACAGATTCTCGGCAACCGTGTAGGCGCGAGCCCTCTCCCAGTTGGCCGTCTGGCTCGCCACTACCGAGATGCCGGGATACGCCTCGATGCCCCGCAGGAACCCGAGCCGCCGCTGATCGGCGGTCTCGTGGCCAGCGATTCCCTCGATGATCGCGACGTTGCCCGCGCCGGAGAGTCTGTCCGCAAGATAGCGCCCAGCGACGGCACCACCTTCGAAGTTATCCGAGCCGATGTAGGTGAGGACACGGGCCCCGACGGAGTCGGCGGCGTCTTCGTCGATCCGGGTATCGAGCAGCAGGACCGGGATCCCGGCATCGTTGGCTTTCTTGATCGCCGGTACCAGCTCTTTGGAGCCGGCCGGTGCCAGCAGGATGGCGCTCACCTTCTGCTGGATGAGATTCTCGATGATCTGGTACTGGCGCTCGACATCGGTTTCGCGATCGGCGGCCAGCGAGACGAGATGGACTCCCAGGCTGGCGGCCTCTCGCTCGGCGGCCTGCTGCATCGCAGCCCAGTACGGAGAGTTCAGGGCCTTGGGAACAAACGCCACGGTGAGCGTCCTGATCTTCGAGGGCGCCGAAGGCGAGTTCCGAAATGCGATCGCGGCGGTGACCAGCACGATGACGCTGATGCCTACGAAGAAGATTTTCCGGTATCGCCTCCAACCCCGAGGTCGCCCGATGTCCGCAGAGCGGTGGCGAGCACGGTCGATCACCACGGCAGTGATCAGGACTCCTCCAACTACCATGCCCTCGAGTGCGGAGGGGACGTTGAGCGCATTGAGACCATTGCGCAGTGTGCCCATGATCAGTGCGCCGATCAGGGTGCCCAGCACCCGGCCCTCGCCGCCCATCAGGCTGACGCCGCCGATGACCGCCGCGGCGATGGCATAGAGCTCGTACATCTCGCCGGACAGTGGAGAAGCGGCGTTCAACCGAG
>JAUWSP010000506.1 GCA_030610025.1 Acidobacteriota bacterium
AGCGGTAACCAGGAGACTCCGGTCTGGCGAACTTCGGATGTGTCCGGCCAGAACCCATTCAGCCTCGTCACCTGTGCCATCACCGCCCTGTGGGTGAGCGCGACGGGCTTGGGGTCCACCGTGGTGCCGGAGGAAAACTGCACCAGGGCCAGATCCTCCGGTGCCACCGGTGGAGAGCTTCGACTGCCACCTGGCAACTCCTCGAGGCAAAAACAACCCAGCTCCGGATCGGCACGGTCGATTGCCTGGCCCAGGATCCGGCGAACCCGCGACGAGACGAGGACGACTCGCGCTGAAACGGATCGCAAGAGGCTCGCAGTGCGGGACTGGTACTCCTCCAGCCTGCCTAGTCGTACGGGTGGGTAGAGGGGCACCGGTACGGCACCGGCCAGTAGAGCGCCGAAGAAGGCGAAAAAGAAACCTCCTTCGGTGGGGAAAACCAGCGCCACCGTCTCACCGTGCCGTATCCCGAGTTGGCGAAGTCCCGCGGCCACGATGCGGGATTCCTCATAGACCTTCGACCAACTCAGCCAATCGGCCTGCTCGTTTCTGTCGAGCAGACGCAGCCCAGCGTCCGGAAAGCCATCGGCCCTCTCCAACGCCTCGAGTAGTGTGTTGGGGTCGGAGGTCTGCATCGAGGCTTTACTCAGGTCCCTTTTGTTCGATGACCCGGATCAGATCCCCAACCGTCTCGATACCGGTCTCGTCATCCTCGTCGAGACAGATCCGGAAGTGATTTTCCACTTCGACGGTGAGCATCAGAAGCCGCAGCGAGTCGAGCTCCAGATCCTCGACCAGGTGCATCTCTGGGCGCAACTCTCCCTTCCAGCCCAAATGCCTCTCCGCGACCAACTCCACGCCTTCGAGGATCGAATCTCGTTTCATTCCGACCCTCTCACACCTTCGCGCCAAGCCTCGTTTTCCACCCCGAGTCGCGTTCTCAGCATCGCGGCGTTCAAGACGCTGTAGGTCAAGGCGGTGAGCCAAGCTGTGTGCACCAAAGGAAGAGCAGCGATCTCCATGATGACCGCCAGATAGTTCGGGTGCGGCAAAAGGCGAAAGGGTCCCGTCGTAATCCGCGGCTCTTCGGGCAGCAGCAGCACCCTCGTTGTCCAGCGACGTCCCAGGGTGACGATCACCCAATACCGCAGCGCCATGGCTGTTACCAGCACGACCATCATGCTGAGAGCGAGCGCTGGAATGAACCGCCTTCCGAGAGCCCACACCTCCAGGGGGGCTGCTACCAGAAATGTGGTGTGTAAGAGGACCATCCACGGATAGTGGTCCTTCCCCACCTCGACCGCGCCCTGGGACAGAAGCCGGCTTCGGTTGCGGCCCGCGATCCACAACTCCAGGAGCCTCTCGAGACCCACCAGAGCGACCAACCCGGTGAAGAGCCATCGGCTGTCTACCATTCCAGCAGCACCAGCTCCGAACAGAAGCCCGGACCCATGGCAAGCAGCATCCCGAGGCTGCCGGGTTCGGGGCGGCGGCGCCTCATGGTCTCCTGAAGCACCAGGAGCACCGACGTCGAGGAGAGGTTTCCGACCTGCTCGAGGCTTTCCCTGGTCAACATCAGGGCCTCCGCTGGTAGCTCGAGAGCTTCCTGTAGAGAAGTCAGAACTCTAGGGCCGCCCGGATGTGCCACCCAAGAAACGATGTCCTTCCGGCTCAGCCCCTGATCCTCCAGAAACTCGTCCACGTCCTTTCTCAGGTACCGGCGCACGACCTCCGGGACCTCGGCCGAGAGGACCACCTGGAACCCCTTCTCTGAAATGTCCCACCCCATGACCCGCTCGGTATCGGGATAGAAGACCGAACGCGTGGCGATGACCCGGGGGCCCGTCGCCCGCCGCTCGCTTCCCACCCTTACGACCGCCGCCGCCCCGTCGCCGAACAGACCCGACGAGATCAAATTCGGTATCGACAGATCCTGTAATTGGAGCGTCAGAGAGCAGAGCTCTACCGACAGAAGAACCACCACTTCATTCGTGTAAGCCTTGACATAGTCGGCGGCTCTGGAGATTCCCGCTGCCCCAGCGACACAGCCCAGGCCGAAGACGGGGAGACGCTTGACTCTGGATGGCAAACCCAGTCGGTTCACCAGGCGCGCGTCGATCGACGGTGTCGCCACGCCGGTTACCGAGACGAAAATGAAGCAGTCGACTTCGGCTGGCTCCAGGCCGGCCTGCTCGAGGGCTTTCCGAACGGCTTGCTCACCGACATCCTGCGCCACCCGGATCCAGGCGTCATTGGCCTGACCCCAGTTCTCGATCTTCGAGTACTCATCGATGGGCAGGGCCAGGTGTCGTCCTCCCACCAGAACGTTCTTGTGTAGGGCTTCCAAACGATCCTGATTGAAGAGCCGGCGAGACCAGACCCGCCTGAATTCCTCCAGCAGTCGTTCCTGAGTGTAGTAGTGGGCAGGAAACGCCTCACCCACGGCCGCGATCTTCATGACTCGTCCATCCCAATAACTGCTCCGTTGGCGCTCCGGCATCGGCGCACCGTGACACTGTCCTGTGTACGGTTGTCTGCAAGCTTCGGATCCTGGGACACCGGGCGCAGGGCCGTCGATCATAGCCCACTCCAGAGACACCCTTCTCACCGCGACGGGTCACCTGTACACTCTCTCGCACTCTGGCGTCGAGTAATCCGATCCTCGGTCCACCGCGTATAGGCCCAGTAAGTAGTCATGCGTCTCGATCAACCACAGCCACTGCTCCTCGTCTTCACTCTCGGTCCGCACCGTGAGCAGCTACGCCGTGGCTTGCTGCCGCGACGGCTGCAGGGTGCCGAACGGCTGTTCCACCAGCGAAGCCTGGATTCCGTCCTCGCCGCTGGGCGCTCCTCTGGGTGTGATTGCCGCGTGGCGTCTCCCGACCCTCTCGACCTGCCTTTCGGTCCGAAGCGGGTCGAGCAAACGGGTCGGTCCTTTGGAGAGCGACTCCAGAGCTCTATCCAGTCGATCGAAAAGGAGTCCTCGGGGCGATCCGTGATCGTCGTGGGAACCGACAGTCCCGAGCTCTCTGAAGACCATCTGCAGGAGACCCTGAGCCTCCTGGCCAACGATCCCGACCGGGTGGTGATCGGTCCGGCATCCGACGGGGGCTTCTAC
>JAUWSP010000124.1 GCA_030610025.1 Acidobacteriota bacterium
CTTGACCCCGAACGCACGAGTTCAGCTGCAGGCCTACCTATTGCACCGTACTCGACCAGGCCGAGGTATCGCCGGACTCGAAACCATCGGCGAGCATGCCACTGAGGTTGACGATCTCGAAGTCGGTCAGAAGGCGATTGTAGATGCGTAGATCGTCGAGACTGCCCACCAGCATCTGTGTGCCATCAGCACCGATACAGGGGCTGTTACTCAATCCCAGAGTTGCCGTATTCGAGAGATCGAAAGTCGATGGAGTCATGGCCTGAGCAGCAAGCTCTCCATCCAAGAAAGCCTCGAGATCAGTGCCGGTACGGGTAAGCGCAACATGATGCCACCCCGCAGTTGTGACTGGCGAGAGAACCTGGTGGAAGCTGCTGGAATCGCTGACCTCGAAAACCATGGGCCCGTTGACGCTCCTGCGAATATCAAAAAAAGGGCTGACCGCGCAGATCTCACGCTTGCCGAGAACGGAGAGTAACTCCCCAGCCGGCAGGTCGAACCAGAAAGCGATAGAGAAATCATTGTCGGTGATCACAGTATTCAAGAAGGTTGGGAACAATACCTGGTCGTCGATCCCGTCGAAGCTAGCGGCTTGTCCGATGACTCCCGCCGCATACTGCAAATCTCCACTGGCCTGACCGTCGAAACTGTTGGACGAGCTATCGACGACGTTGTTTTCGAACTCGAGATGGAGCTGCAAGCCATCGAGAAGGTCGGCTCTGGCAACGCCATCAACCCCAGGAGCCAGCACCAGCAGTCCTGCAAAGAGCAAGACCAGCAAAGGAGATTTGACTCCAGACCCTGGTTGTAACCGGCTCGCTCTTGGGGTGAACACAGAGGACACCAAGGCCGTAGGCCTTTCTACGCCGCGCTTCATACCGCCTCCAATCCGTTAGGTTGGAGGGACTATACAGTGTTTGGAAGCCCAGGCGCAAAAGTTCCCAGGGACACTTGCCGATTGGACCAGGAGTGGGTCACTGAAGCAGAGCGAGCCACTCCCGCCTCAGCTGTATCTCTCTTCCACCTCTTTGAACCGTGGCTGATCATCCGGCGGGATCGCCGATCATCGCGCGGCCAACCTGAGCGGGATCAGCAGGCCTTCCACCAGGCGGCCGCCGTGGGAGTCGACCAAGAACGACAAGGCTCAATGCCACGGTTAGCATCGCTCCGACGCACCAAGCCCACGAGATCGACCAACGCTGCGCCACCGTGCCCATCACCAGGGAGCCGAGCGGGAAGAACGAGCCGAACACGAAGGCCCAGATGCCCATTACGCGGCCGCGTAGCTCGTCGGGCACGCTCTCCTGGACCAGCCCGTTCGCGGTGGCCATGAAGCCGACCTGGCAGAAGCCGGCGCCGACGAGGAGTGGGACGGCCGCGTACACATTGGAGCTTAGCCCGAGGAGGAACACGACAATCGCGCCGGCCCATACGAGCCCGAACACGACGTAGCGATTCGAGCGCCGCCTTCTCACCTGTCCCGCAACCCAGAGCGCACCGACGAGGGCGCCCAGGCCGGGTGCCGCCATGAGCAGCGAGTACCCGCTCTCGTTCATGCCCAAATGGTCCTTCGCATAGGCCGGCATCTGGGTCTGGTAGGTCCACGTGAAGACAAGCGTGATGGCGAGGAGCAGCATCAACGTGCGCGTGCGGCGATGGCCGTGCACGTAGCGAACACCCTCGAGAAGCTCCTTGATTGGACCCGCGTGCATGCGATCCGCGTTCGTGGACTCGATCCGGATGCCAGCGAGTGCGATCACCATGATCAGATTCATGGCGGCCGCGATGATGAAGCAGGGGCCCACGCCCAACAGCCACAGGAGCGGCGCGCCGAGGGCAGGACCCACCACGCGAGCGACGTTGAACCCCGCGCTGTTGAGCGCGATCGCGTTCCTGAGATCGGTCCGACCAGCCAGGTTGCTGACGAAGGCGTTCCGCACCGGGATCTCTACTGCCCGCGCGGCACCGATGAGGATGGCGGCAGCGAATACATGGCCGATCAGCACCTGCTCGGTCAGCACCAGGATGCCGAGCACCACATTTGCCGTAATGGCGACCCACGGCAGTGCCATGAGGAGCTTGCGCCGATCGACGCGATCGGCCAGGACCCCACCGAAGGGGCTGAGGACCAGGAGCGGCAGGAGTCCCGCCGCCATAACGTAGCCCAGGGTGTCGCGTCGGCCAGTCAGTTCGTAGACGAGCCAGCCCTGAACGATGACCCGGATCCAGAATCCGAGCAGGGAGAGGACGTGGCCGACGAAGTAACGGCGAAACGCGGGCCGCCTCAGGGAGGCGAACGTGGCGCGGACGAGCCCGTCCTCGTCGGGCCCCGCGCCCTCCGGCCTCATGCGTCGTCCTCGAGGTCCTCTGTGGCCGCCCGTTCCACGAGATCGCTCTCGGCCGCCGCCATCAGCGAGGCGAGGCGCTCTTCGAATGCGGGTTCCTTGGACTTCTTCCAGCCGGCCATCTCGGGAGGCTAGCACGCCGCCTCCTCGGCTGGGAGGAGACCACAGAGGGGCAGAAAAGGGGGCGCAGTGTCGGCGACCAGAAGGAGCCCAGTCGCCTCTTGATGTAGGAGCAAGCCAGGGGTGGACCCCAGATTTTGGACAGCTTGGTAAGGTGGGATCCAGATGATTCCGAAGAATCATGGCAATGGCAACCTTTCGCTTCTACGAAGAGCTCAACGACTTTCTGTCGTCAGCAAGGCGCAAGATCGCTTTCACGGTTGACTGCGCCGAGAACGCCACAGTCAAGCAAGCCATCGAGGCCCTCGGGGTACCCCATACCGAGATCGAGGTCATCCTGGTGAATGGCGAGTCGGTGAACTTTTCGCGACGCGTCGAGGAGGGAGATCGGATCAGCGTCTACCCCGTGTTCGAGTCGCTCGACGTGCGGCCAATCCTTCGATTGCGAGAGAAGCCTCTGCGCGATCCCCGCTTTGTCGTCGACGCGCACCTCGGCAGGCTCGCACGGTACCTGAGGATGCTGGGCTTTGACACTCTGTACGAGAACGCCTTACCAGACCGGGAGTTGGTGCGAATCTCGCGCATCGAGCGACGTATCCTGCTGACTCGCGACCGCGAGTTGCTGATGCATCGCGATCTCACGCATGGTGTCTACGTGCGTGGAGAGCGACCGCGTGAACAGATGATCTATGTCCTTCGCCGGCTGGATCTGAGTAAATCGTGTAGGCCGTTCACGCGGTGCATGAGCTGCAACGGGGAGCTGGAGCCAGCCGACCGTGAGGTCGTGGTGGACAGTGTTCCTCCCAGAGTGGCGGAGCGACACCGGGAGTTTCACCACTGTCTGGGATGCGCTCGGGTTTACTGGCGGGGCTCGCACTACGATCGGATGATGAAGCTCATCCATCATGTCCTCGAGGGCGGCTAGGAGCGACCAGGCCGAGCCGCGGTAACAGCGCGGCGAAAGAGGTATTCTTGGGGTGCAGGTCAGGGAGCCTAGAGATCGACGCGGACACCTCCAGGTCCGCCTCGTCGCCAAGGAGCGCGTGAAATGCCTGTGTATGAGTACGTGTGCAAGAAGTGTGGTGAGTGAATCGAGCGAGTCGAGACGGTGAGCGAGCACGACCCGGCGAAGGTGCGCTGCCCCGAGTGCAAGAGCAAGCAGGTGGAGCGGCGCTGGACGCCGGTAGTTGCGGTGACCTCGAAGAAGAGTTGAGCGAAGACTCGGCTCGGCTCCTCGCCCGATTGACAGTGCCGATTGCAGATACTCCCGACACCTCGGGAGACTCGCAATGCAGAGCACTATGCGGCCGGCCACTTCATCCCTCGAGGAATGGCGGAGGGGAAGGGATCTGTGTCGTTCCACGACACGGAAGCGAATGGTGTCTTCTGGCACCCTCGCGCAAGCGCTCGGGTCGCTGGGTCCGCGTGAACGGTCGCTGGTTTTCGAGACCTCCGATCTCCCACAAGTGACAACACACCACAACAGCTGACAGCTAAGCGACGGGGCTCCGCTGGCAGGCTGGGTTGTTGTGGTCAAGGCTGAGAGTGGTGGTTAGTTCGGGTCTAGTGGACCGGGAGTGGACCCGGCTGTCAGCTTGGAGATGAAATTGCCGAACTTGCGCGCTCCCTCTTCGTCGATGGTGTCAACGACGGTGACTGTTAGCTCTACGCCACTGCCCAAACACTCGGACATTCGGCACTTCATGTGCGAGAGCGTCTCCTCGGCGGGCGGCTCCAGGAAAACGGTCTGCAGGACAAAGTCACCAACACTCTCCTGGATGAGACGGAATTTCTGAATCGTGGGGAAGGGTCGTAAGGCCGTATTGACCACGGCGGCAACAGAGGCCACCCGTCCCTCCGGCAGGCGAATGACTTTGCCACTTCGACCCTGGAGAGAGGTGAGGATCGGGAATCGGCTGCCACAGGGGCATGCCTTCTCCTGCAAAATGCCGGTATCACCTGTGCGGTAGCGGATGAACGGCATAGAAAGACCGAAAAGGCTGGTGATTACAAGGTCGCCAGGTTCGCTGGGCCTGTTCTCGATGCCACACTCGACGATCAGTTGGTCCGCGTTGATGTGCAGCCCACCGTGATAGCGGCATTCCGAGGCAATCGGGCCGAGCTCCCCCGCACCATAGAAAACGAAGACCTCCGCCTCGAGATCGGACTGGATTTCGCCCCGCAGTTCGTCAGAGCACTCTTCTCCAGAGAGGGCCACAATTCGCGGTTGGATGAATCGGCCCAACTGGTGCCTCGTGTGATGCATCAGTACCTTCAGGCTACTCGGCCAAGCCTTCAGTACCGTTGGTTTGATTCGCTGCAATTGCGCGATCTGTTCCTCGGGGGGTAGCACCACCGGCACGACGCGCGTTCGGAAACGCCGGGAGCTCAATTGGGTCGGGTCGCACAGGATGCACAGCCTGTCCCACGGTCGGAACCTCGCTTCCACGAGGCGGCGCAGGCCCAACAGTCGGCGGATCGTCTGCTCACGCTCATTGAGACAGGTGCTCAGCGGTTCTCCTGAAGAACCGGAGGTCCGGCTCACGCAACAAGTGTCTCTACTCGTGCTCTGGGCCAAGCGGCTACTCAGTCCCGCCGCTACCAGATCTTCCTTTGTCGAGACAGGGACTTTTTTCAGGTCATCGGTTGCCTGGACATCCTCCGGTGACAAGCCAACAGAGGTGAATAGCGTTCGGTAGTACGGAACCTGTTCAAAAGCATGGCGGATCAGCTGACGCAGTTTGCGGTCACGCAGATCCTGTAGCTCATCGGCGGAGAGCTTTGGAGATCTCCACAAATTCCACGCCAGACTGACAGCCATATGCGGCAGCATATACCGCTTCTTCTTGTGTCAGGAGTGTGCCATGGCCTCAATACGACCAGGGCTCGCGGGACTGTGAGGAGCTCTTCTTAAGGTCCACGGAAATGGACCACCCGTGGACCACGGGCTGGCACTAGGTGATTCATCGCAGTCACACTCGCCGCAGGGTGCTACGTTGGTATATTGGGAAATGAGGTTGTCGCTGATGTCGACGAGAATGCCTGAGAAGGAGCTCGAATGAGCGTCACCGACACGGTCATCGTCGCTCCAGTCCAGTGGGAAGAACCGATCCGCGCCGAGCTCTTCGGCATCGAGCGCCTGGAGCAGCACGCCGAAAGCCTGGCCGAGGCACAGCGCACCACCGAAGAACCCTCCAAAGGACGGAATCTTCTCCCGAGGGTCCGCGACAACGCCCAGGCGCTTCTGGCCGCGTACCGAAACATCGCCGAGACGGTCCGGGAGAAGGGCGAGATCACGCCCGCAGCGGAATGGCTCCTCGACAACTTCTACATTGTGGAGGAACAGATCCATGAGATCCGGGACCATCTTCCGGGGAGCTACTACCGCCTTCTGCCGAAGATCGCCTCGGGCCACCTCGCGGGATACCCCCGCGTCTATGGGTTGGCCTGGGCCTACATGGCCCATACCGACAGCCGGTTCGAACTAGAGACGCTGCAGCGATTCGTCCGCGCATACCAGGGCGTCCAGCCGCTTTCCATAGGGGAACTCTGGGCGGTCGCCATCCATCTGCGCGTCGCACTGGTGGAGAACCTGCGGCGGCTGTCGGAGCTGCTCGTCCGCTCCCGACAGGCGCGAGCCCAGGCCGACCAAGTGGCGGACCGCCTGCTGGGCCTGAACGGTCGCCCGGCTGAGCACGCGGACGATGTTCTGGGGCGTCTGGGTGGCGCCCAGCTGCGCCGCCCGTTCGTCGTGCAGCTCATCCAGCGGCTTCGTGACCAGGGACCGTCGATCATGCCGGCCCTGGCCTGGCTCGACGAGAAGCTGAGCGCCCAGGGGAGGTCGGCCGATGAGGTGGTGGCTCAGGAACTCCATGCGCAGGCCGCGGCAAGTGCCACCGTCCGCAACATCATCACCAGTATGCGTTGGATGTCCTCCATCGACTGGCCCGAGTTCTTCGAGGGCGTCAGTCTGGTGGACGAAGTTCTCCGCGCCGCTCCCGGGTACGCGGCCTTCGATTTTGCGACCCGGGACAACTACCGATCCCAGATCGAGGTGCTCTCCAGGGGTTCGGGGCGATCAGAGATCGAGGTGGCGCGGGAAAGTGTGCTCCTGGCCGGGAACGCAACCCGGGAAAGCGCACCGGAGCTTCCCGGTGTTCCCGAGCATGCCGAGGAGGACCCGGGGTACTACCTCCTGTCCCGGGGCAGATCGGCTTTCGAGAGGCGTCTGGGGTTTCGCGTACCGTGGCGAATCCGGCTTCGCCGCTTCTATCGCGCCCATGCGACCGCTGGATACCTGGGAGCGATTGCCATCCTCACCGCACTTCTGCTCTCCGGCCTGCTGTTCTACACCTGGAACTTCGGAGCAAGCCTCTCTGCCCTAGTCTTGCTGGGGATCCTGGGTCTGGTGCCCGCCTCAGAGATCGCGGTGTCACTCGTCCATCGCCTCGTTCCGATTCTCGTTCAACCCAGGTTGCTCCCCAAGCTCGAGCTCGCTCATGGCGTGCCTCCGGAGCTTCGAACCCTGGTCGCCGTGCCGATGCTACTCACGAGCCACGACGACATCGAAGAGCAGGTCGAGCGACTCGAGGTGCACTACCTCGCAAATCCCGAAGGTCATCTCCACTTTGCCCTCCTGAGCGACTGGGCGGACGCGCACAGCGAGCGTATGCCCGACGATGAGGAACTCCTCACCGCGCTGGCTGACGGCATCGCGCGCCTCAACGAGAGATACGAAGGTCCGCCCGGGGCCGGGAGCCGTTTCCTCTTGTTGCATCGTCGGCGTCTGTGGAACGAGAAGGAAGGCAAGTGGATGGGCTGGGAACGGAAGCGAGGGAAGCTCCACGAGCTCAACCGGTTGCTTCGCGGCGCCAAGGACACTTCGTTCATTCCAGTACACGGAGAGCTGCCCACGGCGCCCCAGGGGGTCCGCTACGTCCTCACCCTGGATGCTGACACCCGGCTTCCCAAGGCGACTGCCTACCGTCTCGTCGGGGCAGCGGCGCACCCGTTGAATCGGCCGCGCTTCGACCCCAGGAAAGGA
>JAUWSP010000069.1 GCA_030610025.1 Acidobacteriota bacterium
CCGCCCCGGACGAGGGTGGATCAAGGCCGCGGTCCTGATAACGCTGCTCCTCGTGTTGGGTTGGGACCTGACCCGCGAACCTGCGAAGCAGTGGTCGGCCTGCTTAATGCTGCAGGGGATCGATCTCTACCAACAGACTGTTTCCCCTGGGCTCTCGAGAGTTGGTGTTCGATGCCGCTTCGAGCCTACGTGCAGTCGCTATTCGGCTGCGTCGATCGAGAAATATGGTGCCCTGAAGGGAGGGTGGCGTAGCGCCCGGCGTCTGGTGCGTTGCGGGCCGTGGACGCCGGCGGGAACGATCGATGAACCATGAGGTAGAGGGGCCGAGAGGCCATGTGTGGTGTGGATCGTAGGGTGGCCGGACTTGCGTAAGAGACCTGAGGACCCAGGACCCAAGCCCCAGGACGGGCGGTGGGGCGGGTAGGTGCGGGGACGATGTCGAACCAGCCCTACCGCATGGCATGAGCTGGTGCTAGCATACGCCGCGCCCGTCGCGACCCGAACCCCGTTAGCCATGGAAAGCGTCCACCCCACAGAGAGCCGTCGACAGCCTGAGGCGCGGACGCTGCGGATACTCTGGAGCGACGGCCACGAAGCCGATTACGAATACGACTATCTACGAGGATTTTGTCCTTGTGCTGGTTGCCAGGGTCACGGAGCTCGCGAGGTCGAGTTCCAGGCGCCTGAGAGACCGGTGGAACCACTGACGATCCGCCCGGTTGGCAACTACGCTATCTCGTTTCATTGGACAGACACTCACTCCACCGGCATTTATCGATTCGATTTCCTGCGCAGCATCTGTCCCTGTGACAGCTGTCGAGCCGAGCGGGGCGATGGTGCCTGAGCAACCGGTGGATCGGAAATGAAAGGAGCAGGAATGCGAGCCATGACCCTTTGCTTGTTGGGTGTTGTCGGTCTGACCCAGATCGCACGCGGCGAGAGTGCCGGAGAGGCGCCCCGTGTGGTGCTGGAGACGAATCACGGCAAGATCATCCTGGAGCTCTATCCCGACAAGGCGCCCCAGTCGGTGGAGAACTTCCTGGCCTATGTGGATGAGGGCTACTACAGCGGCACCATCTTTCACCGGGTGATCGACGGATTCATGATCCAGGGCGGCGGTTTCACGGACGACATGATGAAGAAGCCGACCAAGAATGGCGTGCCCAACGAGGCCGACAACGGGCTCAAGAACTCGCGTGGCACGATCGCCATGGCCCGCACCAACGACCCCCACAGCGCCACGTCCCAGTTCTTCGTCAACATCGTGGACAATGGCCCACTCGACCATACCGACAAGACGCCTCGGGGATGGGGCTACACGGTCTTCGGCAAGGTGGTCGACGGCATGGATGTGGTCGACGCCATCGCCAAGGCTCCTACGGGTACGGTGGGACCCTTTCGCGACGTTCCAAGCGAGACAGTAGTCATCGTCTCCGCTCAGCGGTCGGAGTAGGTACGGTCGCGGCGTAGGTACAGCCCCCGGGACTCAGGACGGGTAGGTCGCCGCCCTTATTTCTTGGTCTTCTGGCGGATGAGGTCCAGGCAGGCCCAGAGGGTCTCTATCTGGTCCTTGCCGTGGGGCAAGGTGAGGTCTCTCCAGACATCACGTGTTGCCGACAGCAACGCGTCGTGGTCCACTGGCAGGTCGCGTTCGATGATTCGACGCAGGGCTACCAATAGATCGCTGGTGGTCCACAAGGCCGGCTGTTTGCCTGCCAACTCTTGCCAACCGATACGCAGTGCGTCCATCTGTCGTCGAGCCGTCTCGGAGCGCCCCGAGGCTGCTTGCAGCCGAACGATCTCCGGGTAGGACTCGAAGACTCTCTGGTCAGGCAACGTACGGTCGCCGATGACCTGCCAATGCTGGGGCAGGAGCTCTGCCTTGCGAACCTGCATCATGAGGGCATCGAAGCGCGCTACCGCAAGCTCGGAGAAGAGAGCGCCGAGGGTGGGCAGGTCTTCGCCCTCCGCCCACCGGGCGATCTCGGCCTGAGAAGGAAGGGCTCGAACTGTCTCGGCCGGCGAATCTCCGGATGGAGGGTTGCCGGCGTTGACTGTGCTGTCGGTCATGGTGGAAGGGATGGTGCCGAAGGCCGGACTCGAACCGGCACGGGTTGCCCCACACGCCCCTCAAGCGTGCGCGTCTACCAATTCCGCCACTTCGGCGCAGTCGGGAATTCTAACAACATCTTCCGACCACCGCGGTCAACGCTCGCAACGTCAGGCCGACTCGGGGCCCGCTACTGCTCCTCGGGTGGTGGCGGGGTCTCCTCTGAAAGTTCCTCTTCTGCCGCGATGATCGCGGCCGCCTCTTCTTCGGCGGCTTCCGTAACGGCCTCTTCGACAACTTCCTCGGCCGCCATGCCGTCGTCCGTTGCCGGTATTGAAACCGGTTCCGCGGCCTCCTCCACCGTGCTCATGACGGAGCTCTGGCTGCTGCCGGTCTGCAGGAAGCCGATGGCCATGGTGGTGAGAATGAAGCCGACGAAGCCCGCCACGGTCATCTTGTGCAGGATGGTGGCAGCGCCTCGGGCCCCAAAGGCGGCCTGCGTGGTGCCGCCGCCGAAGACGGAAAGATCGGCTCCCTTACCCTGTTGCAGAAGAACGACCAGGATCAGGAACAGACAGATGACAACGTGAATCGCGTAGACAATATAGATCACAACCGTTACCTCCCGGGCTCAAGAGTCTGAGCCGCAGCTGCGAATGATAGCGAGGAATTTCTCCGGGTCAAGGCTAGCGCCTCCGACCAGAAAGCCGTCGAGGTCGGGTTTCGAGATCAATTCGGCGGCATTTTGGGGATTTACGGAGCCGCCATAGAGGATCCGTTTCGCTTCAGCGGCATTCTCATCCAGCATCTCGACAAGTAAGCCTCGCAGGAATGCGTGGGCCTCCTGGGCGATCTCCGGAGTTGCCGTCTCGCCGGTGCCGATGGCCCAGATCGGCTCGTAGGCCAGCGTGAAGGTCGCGGGCCCCGCGGTCAAGGCGGCTCGCAGTTGGCGCTCCAGGACCTCGAAGGTACGGCCGGCCTGTCGCTCGGCCTGGGTCTCGCCGACGCAGATCAGGGGAGTCAGGCCGTACCGGAGGGCCGCGACAGCCTTCTGACGAACGAGATCATCGCTTTCGTCGTGATCCTGGCGCCGTTCGCTATGACCGCATAGAACCCAGGTGCACCCGGAGTCCACGAGCTGGAGTCCCGAGACATCTCCGGTATGGGCGCCCTTCTCGTCCGGGTGGATGTCCTGGCCTCCCAGGCCCACCTCGCTGCCCTCCAAAGCGGCGGCCACGGTGGCGAGCAGCGGAAAGGAGGGGAAGAGGACGACGTCGGCTGGCAGTGCACCACCGGCGAGAAAGGTCTCGCAAAACCGTTGTGCATCGTCCCGAACGAAATGCATCTTCCAATTACCACCCACCAGGGGTCTGCGTCGGTTGGGGCTCATGATGTCTTCTCCAGGGCTACGAGACCGGGCAGCGGCTTGCCGGCCAGGAATTCGAGGGAGGCTCCTCCGCCGGTGGAGATATGGCTGATCCGATCGGCCACACCGGCCCGCCGAACCGCCGCCACCGTTTCGCCACCACCGACAACCGTGAAGCCATCGCATTTCGCGACAGCTTCGGCAACCGCGACGGTGCCGGCGTCGAACGGGGGTATCTCAAAGACGCCCATCGGGCCGTTCCAGAGAACGGTCTTGGAGCCCGCTAGAGCCTCACCGATGGCGAGGCGGGCGATCTTTCCGATATCCACCGCCTTGGCGCCTTCGGGAACCTTGCCCGGGCTTACTGTCTCGATCGCTTGCGGATTGTCCAGGTCGTCTGTCACCACCAGGTCCGCGGGCAGGAGGACGCGGATGTCGGCCGCCTGGGCGCGGTGCAGGATATCCCTGGCTACGTCCAACCTGTCGTACTCGACCAGCGAGTCGGCGAGGTCGTAGCCGAGGGAGGCGAGAAAGGTGTTGGCCATGCCACCGCCCAGGACGAGCACATCGAGGCGATCCAGCAAATTGCTGATGGTCGCGAGCTTGTCGCCGATCTTGGCGCCTCCGACGATGGCGGTGAAGGGTCGCTCTGGCTCGCCCAGCAAACTGCCGAGTGTCACGACCTCGTCGACCATGAGACGGCCGGCCGCCTTGCGTTCGATGCGCTCGGCGACACCGACGACCGATGCATGGGCGCGGTGAGCGGTGCCGAAAGCGTCGTTGACGTAGACCTGTCCCAGCTCAGCCAGACGGGTCGCCAACTCGGGATCGTTGGTCGTTTCACCGGGGTGAAAGCGTAGGTTCTCCAACAGGCAGACTCGTCCCGGCTCGAGAAGTGCCACCTGATCGCGAGCCAGCTGGCCGACACAATCCTCGGCGAACGCGACTTCTTCTTCGAGCAGCTCGCCCAGGGCTGCGGCCACCGGACGCAGCGAGAACTCGGGGTCGACCTGCCCTTTGGGTCGGCCGGAGTGGGACATGAGCAGGACCCTGGCGCCGGCGGCCTTGAGCTCTCGGATGGTCGGCAAGGCCGCGCGGAGCCTGGTGTCATCCATGACCCTGCCGCCGGCAAGGGGTACGTTGAAGTCCACCCGAACCAGCGTCGGCACGCCTTCGAGGTTGTCGAGATCCAGATCGTCGAGGGTCAGGATGTCGGTCATTGTCACGTCTCCATATCCGGTCAAGGGCGAAACGCAGAGCGGCTAGAGGCTCTGTCCCAGAAACTCGAGAGTGTCGGCCAGTCGACTGGCGTGACCGAACTCGTTGTCATACCAGGCCACGACGCGGGTCATCCCGCCATCGACGCGAGAGGTCAGGGGCAGGTCCATGATGGCCGAATGGGGATCGCCGATGAAGTCGCTGGAGACCAACTCCTCTTGCGTGACCGCCAGGATTCCAGCCAGCTCACCGTCTGCGGCCTGCGAGAAAGCCAGGTTGACGTCGGCTGGATCAGGGCGCGCCTCGAGGCTCGCCACGAGATCGATGAGAGACACGTTCGGAGTCGGCACGCGAATGGCAAAGCCGTCGAGCCGGCCTTCGAACCCCGGCAGGATCCGATGAATGGCCTGGTTGGCACTCGTCGTGGTCGGGATCATGTTGAGGGTCGCGGTGCGTGCCCGGCGCGGGTCGGGATGCGGGTAGCTCAGAAGGCGCTGGTTGTTGTTGTAGCTGTGGACCGTGTTGAACAGGCCTCGGCGAAGACCGAAACGGGCGTCGAGGACGCTGACCATGGGTGCCAGACAGTTGGTCGTGCAGGAGGCCCCGCTGAGCAGATGGTGCCGCTGGGGCTCATAGGCCTTCTGATTGATCCCCATGCAGAGCGTCAGGTCCAGGCCCTCGGCGTTGGCTGAGACCACCACTTTGCTCACCGATCCGCGAAGATGTGCTGCGGTGGCCTCCCGGTCGAGGCACGTACCGGTGGCGTCGACGACAATGCGGGGCTCGAGATCGAGCCAGGGGATGCGGCCCGGATCGGGCTCGTTGAAGACCGGGATGCGCCGCCCGTCGATCAGGAGCGAATCGCCGGCTGCTTCTACTTTGCCGGCAAAAGGGCCGTGAACGGTATCCCGAGCCAGCAGGTTGGCGAGTTGTGGGGCCGAAGCCAGGTCGTTGACGGCCACGAGCTCGAGCCCGGGTCTCCGGGTCACGACGCGCACCAGCGCGCGGCCTATACGACCGACTCCGTTGAGGGCAAAAGGGATGGGCATGGTGTTTGGCGGGCCTTCTCGGCGAGGCAGAAATTCTATCAGCATCCCTGGCGACCAGTGGCATCGGGAGCCGCCAATGCTAGGCTATTCTCGGTTGTGATGAGCCTGACGAGACCCATTGCCCTCGGGATCGAAACCTCCTGTGACGACACGGCGTGCGCCGTGGTGGATGGGGACGGCTGCGTCCTCGCGTCTGTGGTCTCGAGTCAGCTCGAAGCGCACCGCCCCTTCGGCGGTGTGGTGCCCGAAATCGCTTCGCGTGAGCATCTCGAGAATTGGCCGGCGGTCAGCGAGACGACACTTCATGAGGCTGGTCTCGAACTGGGCGAGGTGGACATCGTGGCAGCCACCAAGGGTCCGGGTCTGATTGGCTCCCTTCTGGTGGGGCTCTCTCTGGGCAAGGCCATAGCTTTCGCCCGGGGCATTCGCTTCCACGCCATCCACCATCTGGAGGGCCACCTTTTTTCCCCTTTTCTTCGGGTTGCTGGAGAGAAGGCGGATCGGCCACCAGAAGAGTTCATCGGCCTGGTGGTTTCGGGGGGGCACACCTCGTTGTTCCGCGTGAAGGGCGACGAGACGACCACCTTGGCCGAAACCCGGGATGATGCCATGGGCGAGGTCTTCGACAAGGTTGGCAAGCGCCTGGGACTCCCCTACCCCCAGGGACCCCTGGTAGATGAACTGGCCGAGAGCGGCGACGGCAAGGGATTTCCACTCTCGATCGCTCGTTGCACCGACGGTAGCCTGGATTTCTCCTACTCCGGTCTCAAGAGCCAGACGCTGGTCGAGATTCAGAAACTGCGGGCTGCCGGCGTGGAGACCGACCTTGGAGAAGTGGACGCCAATGAGATGCCGGGCCCCGTCCTGGATCTACTGGCCGGATTCCGGAAAGCCGCCGTGGGTCAGTTGGTGGACCGCTTGGAGAGGCTCCGAAGGCAACAACCGATTCGACACCTCGCAGTCTCGGGAGGCGTCGCAGCGAACCGGCTCCTGAGGCCCACGCTCGAGGCCTGGGCACGAGAGAGCGATGTGGATTTGCGCCTGGTCTCATTGCAGTACGCTGGGGACAATGCCGCCATGATCGCGCATGCGGCCCTGCTGCGCGACAAGCGGGGTCTGGTCGACGATCCGCTGGAGGCGGATGCGGCCAGTCGAATCCCACTTTGAAGGCGAAGGAGAGGAGCCTCGATGCGTCGGACGGATCGTTGGATACTGGCCCTGGTGTTGGTGTTGATCGATCTGGTCATCTTCGCCATCCCTCTGACAGGTCTCTTTGCCGCCTATATCCTTCTCTTTCGCCCGCAATGGTTTCGTGTCTGGGTGGAGGATCTCTATCGCAGTTGAGTGAGATCGGACTCTGCAGGTGTGGTTTCACCACGACTTACGCTTGACTTTCGCCTTTTCGAATGGGAGACTGGCTGTGGTTGGCGTGCATCTTGCTCTGATTTCTAGCTGGGAAAGAAATGAGCGACGAGCCCTGTAACAGAACGATTCACCCGGAGACTACGTATAGACCTTCAGGAGGGAGTCACGAGGAGGCGCAAAGCCATCATGAGACAGACCCAGCGGCAGCGCAGAAACAGGTCCCGCAAGCGAGCGGCCAGGCTTGGGCGCTCGACGGCTCCCGCAGTCCGGCCCTGGCAACGGCCGACCTTCGGGGAGTTCCTCGCCCAGTTGGAGCACGAGTTTGGTGGCAGGTTGGATACCAGCGTGCTGCTACTGGCAGGGATGGGCCGCAACGAGCGGCTGGAGCCCTCGGACATCGAAGCCCTCTGCTCGCAGATCGGACTACCCGCCGAGGATTTCGGCGTCGGGCCCTGACGCACGGTCTCTCTAATTTACCTCAGGCGCTGAGTGAAAAAGGCCAGGGTCTTGACCCAGGCATCCTCGGCCGCCACCTCGTTGTAGCGAGTCCCCGAGGGATTCGCGAAGGCGTGGTCGGCATTCTCGTAGATGTGGATGGCCGCCTCCTTGTCGAGTGCCTCCAGGGCGACCTGAAACTCCCTCACCGTTGCTACCGGAATTCCCTCATCGAGGGCTCCGAAGATTCCCAGAACCGGGCTAGCAAGGTTCTGTAGCTCTTCCGGGTCGGTAGTCAGGCGTCCGTAGTAGATCACCGTGGCATCGACCTTGTCTGGAAAGGCGAGGGCGGTGCGTAGGGACCAGCCCCCACCGAAGCACCAACCAATGACCCCAATCCGTTCGACCCCAGCGCTTCGCAGGTGCTCGATGGCCTGACCCAGATTGTCGAGAATCTGCTCCGTGCGCTGGCCGCTACCGCGAGCGAGTCGACTGGCGTCGGTCCGGTCCTCGGCTACCTCGCCCTCGTAGAGATCCACGGCCAATGCCAGATAGCCTGCGCCAGCCAGGCGTCGGGCCATCGCCTTGACGTTGTCGTTGAGCCCCCACCACTCGTGGATCACGATCAGGCCCGCTTTGGGAATCTCCCCCTTGGGGTGAGCCACGTAACCGACGATCTCCTTGCCGTCGATCTCAGCGTAGGTTCCATCCTGGGCGACGATTTCGATCTCGGGAGCCACTTGCGATGCAGGACTGGCAACGGGTTCGTCCGTAGCGTGCTCCTTCTCCATCCTGGACACATAGTCCTCGTTGCTCTGCTGTGCGGTGCAGAGAGAAGAAACGGCGGTGAACAGCAACACCCAGAGAGTGAATCTGCGCATTAGAGACTCCTTGGTCGACGTGAGCGAAGGGGGAGACAGTATCACCTTCGGAAACATCGCTCGCCGGAATTCCGTAGTATTCGTGTGGGGTCGCCAGGCCCCAGTTGGAGTTCTTGAATTCATCCGAATCTCTCAGGAGGAAGTTCCATGCGCAGATGGGTCGTTCTGACACTCGGCTTGATGTTGATGGCCGCCGCCGGATGGGCCACGGATTGGACAGTGGCCCACCAGGAGATCATGGATCGCATGAGCGCGATCGAGAGCAATGCCGAGGGCCTCTCCGAGGCCGAACGGCTATCGGCCTTCATCGATCTCTATTTCGACTACGCCATGTTGGAGTTCCCGGAGTTCGCCACCTATCTGGGGATTCCCGGAGATCACAGCCGATGGTCGGACAACTCGCTCGAGGCCCTGGCTCGTCGAGACGCGGACCGAGCTCGGGGGCTGGAAATCCTGCGCACTATCGATCGGTCTCAGTTGGAAGGCGTCGATCGCCTGAACTACGACCTGCTGCTCGAGGACGAGGAGGAGGAAGTCGCGGCCCAGCGTTTCCTCGGTGAGTACCTTCCCATCACCCAGATGAACGGCGTTCAGCAGAACGTGGCCCAACTACTGAGCATGATGCCGGCCCGCAATCTGGAGCAGTACGAAAACATCCTTTCCCGGCTCGAGGGTGTGCCGACGGTCGTCGACCAGACGTTGGTTCGTTTGGACAAGGGTCTGGCCGCTGGCGTGACGCCGCCCAAGGTAACCCTAAGGGACGTTCCCGACCAGGTGAGAAATCAGATCGTGGAAGACCCCATGACCAGTCCCATGCTCGTGGCCTTCACCGAGTTCCCGGAGGCCGTCTCGCCTGAGGACCAGGAGCGACTGAAAGGCGAAGCGGTTCGCGTCTATAGCGAGGAGATCGTGCCGGCATTCGAGAAGCTGCACGACTACCTCGTCGAGACCTATCTGCCGGGCTGTCGGGAGGCGATCGCCATGAGCGCTCTGCCGGATGGAGAGGCCTGGTACGCCCATAACGTCAAATCGATGACGACCACTGACCTGAC
>JAUWSP010000002.1 GCA_030610025.1 Acidobacteriota bacterium
AGATGACCGCCGCGACCATGAGCCCGACGAGCGGCGACCAGGACCAGAGGAGTCCCTTCCTACGAGAGGGGGTGAGGTCGGTCAGAGCGTCGTACCAATACAGGGCGAAGAGCAGGGAGACGGCCGGAAAGATCGGCAGGATGTAGCTCTCGAGCTTGGCTGTGGCCAGTGAGAATAAGGCAAAGATGGCACCTGCCCAGATCAGAAGAAAGAGGACCGCGTCTCCAGGCCCTCGATCCCGATTGCGGATCGCCCCGATCGTCGCCAGGGGAACGAAGCAGACCCATGGCAGCAGCCCGAAGGCCAGGGCGCGTACATAAAAGTAGAACGGTTCCGCGTGGTGGGGATTGGAGGAGGCGAAGCTGCCGAGGTTCTTCTCCAGGATGAAGTATCGAAGATAGTCGGGGTTTCGAAGACTGATGGCGATATACCAGGGGCCGGCGACGGCGAGCAGGATCAACAGGCCCCAGCCGATCTGCATCTCTTTGAGCAGGTTCAATCTTCGCGTTGCGACCAGGAACAGGCCGATCACCAGACAGGGCAGCACCAGACCCAGAGGCCCCTTGGCCAGAATCGCCAAGGCAGTGGCGACCCAGAACAGAAGAAAGTACAGCTTTCTGCGGCCCAATTCGACGAGGCCCAGATAGAAGAAGCAGAGCGCCATGGTCGTGAAGAGGGTCAGGGCAATGTCGTGGACGACGACTCTCGACAGCAGCAGGTACTCGGCGGTGGCGGCCAGAATCACCCCACCCAGGAAGCCCACAGTCGGCCCGAACATCTTTCGGCCCAGAAAGTAGGTCACGAGGACGCCGGCTGTTCCGAAGATCGAGGCCGGGAGCCTGGCCGCGAACTCGTTGAATCCGAAGAGGAGAAAGCAGAGAGCACCCAGCCAATTGAACAGGATCGGTTTGTCGTAGAAGTTCTCGCCGTTGAACGTCGGGGTGATCCAGTCCCCATTCAGCAGAATGTTCTTGGTCATCACCGCGTGCATGCCCTCGTCCACATCCCAGAGCACCCTCGAGTGCAGCCCGAAGCCGAAGAGAAACAGGCAGAGTGCGACCAGAGCGAGGATTCGGAGGGCTTCGCCCCGCTTGCTGTCTTCGAGTAGAGGCATGGTGAGAAGCCAGTTGATGACGATGGTGCGCAGCGGCAGAGTTACTCTTTGGGCAGATCGGCCGCGCCGTGCCAGCATATGCCATATCGATCGGGGGTCGGAAGCGTTGACACCCGGGCCGCGGAGTCCATAGCATCCGCCGGCTAGATCGGCATGGTCACGATCCGGTCGATCGGCTCTGCAACTCGAGAGGCACCGAAAGCGCCCACGCCTGGTAGGCTTCGAAAGCTCCCGGAATCCCTGGATCCAATGCTCGACATGTCACTGATGAAGTACGCGAGGGTATTCGCCTTCGTGCTGCTGGCTGTGGTGACGGTGTATGGAGCCTATGGCTTCTTCACGGGCGACTGGACATCGGCGGCTGATTTCTGGCGCAGCAAGCTGCCGGTCATTCCCCTGGTCGCGCTGTTGGCGCTGGTGGACGTCGCCCTGGAAGCAGTCGGATGGATGTGGGTCTACCATCGATTCCGCATCCAGGCCTTCGATCGGGGGGGTGTTGCTTCCTACTTGTCGTCACGTGCCGGCCTGCTTCTTCCAGCTCAGATGGGGCGTCTGATTCGACCCGACGCCATGGTTCGGTTGGGCCGGGGAACTCTCAGCGACTGTCTGAAGGCCGAAGCGGTCGCCTTCGTACTGGATTCGACCTCCGTTTTCGGTCTCTTGGCCGCTCTGCTGGCATTCAAGTACCGCCCGATTCTGGCGCCGTTTGCCGCACTGGCAGTGATCTCGGTCGTCCTGTTTCTGGGCAACCGGGCGGCGAAGTTCCTGTCGGGTACCCGGCTCGAGCTGCCCATGGCGTTCTGGTGGCAGTGGTCGACTCTGGCGATCGTTGTCATCGAGATGATCGGATGGATTGCCCATGGAGTGGCTCTCTACGTGGTGATTCACGATCTGCCGGGAGATTTCACCCTCTTGGATTCTCTGCTCTACGCCCCTGGGTCGGCGGTGCTCGGCGTGGCGACGGGGTTGCCGGGAGGTATCGGGGCGACCGAAGGTTTCCTGGGTGCCTCCATGCGGCTCATGCACATTCCCAGTGAGCACCTGGTCCTGGCCGTCGGAGCTTTCCGGCTGATCACTTTCTGGATCTGGATCCCGATCGGCTGGGTGGCCCTGGCGGCAGTGCGACGCATGGCCCGCGAGCGGCGCCGAACGCTGCAGAGCGAAATCGAGGCCGCTGGAGCTTGAAGATCGGTTGATTGCGAAACGCGAGGACCCTACACCCATGAGTGATCCAATCAAGCAGCGTTATTCGTTCTCCGTGCTTCGCGACCGCCTGAGCCAACACGGGCGACCGATCGTCAACTTCGCACTCGGCGAATTCGATCGGAGCCTACCCGCGGCCCTCTCGGAGGAGATTCGGGAGAGCTCGTCCCTGATGATGAAACGGCATTCATCGGCCGACCTCGCCGAGTTCTCCGCTGCCGCAGTGGACTACCTGGCCCGGCAATACGGCGTCGAGGTCTCCCCGGCCGAGATCTTGCCGGTTCCCGGTGGCCGCTCCGCGATGACAGCGCTGGCATCCTGCGTCCTGGAGCCAGGCAATGGCGTCGTCGTAACCGAGCCCGGCTACCCGGTATTCGCCCGTCTTGCCGAGCATCACCACGCGAGGATCCTGATCGCACGACTCGACCCGGAGAGGGAGTTCGCACCACGGCTGGACGAGATCTCCCAGGAGGCCGCCGATTCGGTTCGCCTTGTCGCCCTGAACTACCCGAACAATCCCACGGGAGCTGTCATCTCCGAAAAGGTGGCTACTGCCCTCGAAGGGAGATTCGGGCGGGAGACGGTGCTCTTCAACGACGCCATCTACGGGCCGTTGACCCACGAAGGAACAGCACACTCGATACTCGGGAAAGACCTTTCAGGGATCCAGGAGTACAGGGCGCTGGAGCTCCACTCGCTTTCAAAGCTCTTCCCGCTGGGGCCTCTGGGCATCGCTTTTCTGGCCGGATCTGCGCCGCTGATCGAGGAGATTCGACACTACACGGATTTCGCCTGGTCGCCGTCCAGCTCGCTTCAGATGCATGCCACGATGCGATGCTTCCAGAGCACAGACCACACCGCTGAGATTCGCCAGTATTTTCAGGCCAGGCTGGAGCGCCTGAGGGAGACGCTGATGGATGTCGGCTTCGAGCCGTATCCGAGTCCGGGCGGTATGTACCTTCTCTGCAAGGCTCCGACGGCTGTGGGAGGAGTGACGACTCCGACAGCACAGGCGGCGGCAGATGTCCTGCTGGACGACTTCGATCTTGCGGTCGTCGCTTGGGACGGACAGCCTCACGGCTATCTGCGCTTTTCCTCCCTCTACAGCGCCAAGGATCTCCAATTACTTGGGCGACTGGGAGACCGGCTAACCCTGGCCGGCCACTGAGTCCCGTCTCCTCTCGTAGACTTCGCAGACCTTCTCGAAGACCTGGTCGACGGTGATCTTCTGCATGCAGACGTTGTCTGTGCAGGGGGACCAGCGGTCGTTGAAGGCGTTGACGCACGGACTGCAGTCGATGCCTGCCCAGAAGATATGGCTACGGTTCGAGCGAGAGCCGAAAGCGGTGGGTGTTTCGGGCCCGAAAAGGGTGATCACATCGATCGGTGTCAGATTCGAATAGTGCGCCGGACCGCTGTCATTGGTAACCATGACCTCCGAGAGGCAGTACAGGACCAACAGCTGACGTAGGGTCGTGTGTCCGCCGAAGTTCACGCAGCGATTCGAGCCGATGGCGTCGGCAACTCTCTGAGCCCCCGCGGCCTCTTCCGGTGACCCCGTGAGGCCGATGGCCACCTCCGGGTAGCGCTCCAGGATGCGAGGGGCCAGCTCGACGTATCTTTCGGTCGGCCAACGTCTGAGGGGGAGCAGATCGCCGGTGTTGGCGTTCAGCAGGATCAGGGGTGGTTGCTCCGACCGGTCCAGGATGCGATTGGCGATTTCTCGGACTTCCAGAAGCTCTTCGGCAGTCGGTTCGAAGGGGGGCGCTGGCTCCTCCTCGAGCGGGCCGAGGTCCAGGACGGGAAGACGTTCGGGCGGCAGAAACAGGGCCTCCACGAGGATCCTGAAGACCTCCACCGCGTGAAGTCGCGCGTTGTAGACCAGGCGATGGGTGAAGAGATCGCCGCGGTAGGCTCCCTCGCCGGCGAAGGAGTGGTAGCCGACGCGACGGGAGGCACCGCTGAGATAGGCTAGGATCGCCGAAGCGTGGGCGAAGAACTCGAAGTCGATCGCCGAATCGATGTTCTCGCGATGGCAGCGTCGAATTGCGCCGAAGGCGTCCAGGACGACTCGAGCGAGGCCGGTCGTACGGATGGTGATGACGTTCTCAGGCGGTATGACGTGGAGCAGATCGAGGATGAACCGGTTCTCCGCGAAGACCGCGACGAAGACGTTTTCGCGACCCACTTCCTCGACCACCCGGCGCAGGGAGGAATAGGCCAGCACGGTCGCTCCCTGCTCGGCGAGCTTGACGATGAGAACGCGGCGTGGTTGGTCGACAGGAGTGCGGCGAAACGGATCGGTCACCCGACGGACGAGAGTCAGAAAGGCGCAGGCCGGAGTGCCCAGCCATCGATCCACCACGCGCATGGTTTTGACTTCCATCGGATTCGCCTCTCCCGTAGGAGGCCTATTCGATCACACCTCGAGTGGCGGTGCGACCGGGCTGGAGGCACGAGTGGCCGGTAGCGAGGAGAAGCTCGAGGTCGAGGTCCTGGGTAGGCGACCGAAATCGGGTTGATGAGTTCGTTGTGAGAGGAGAGCTAGCGTGATTGTCGTCACTGGTGGGGCGGGCTTTATTGGCAGCAACCTGGTCTATGAGCTCAACAAGACCGGGTCTAACGACATCCTGGTGGTGGACAACCTGACCGAGGCCGAGAAGTATCGCAATCTGGCGGAGGCACGAATCACCGACTATCAGGACAAGGAAGATTTCGCCAAGGCGCTGAGCGGCTCGTCTTCCTGGTTGGATCGAATCGAGGTGGTGTTCCATCAGGGAGCCTGTTCGTCGACGACGGAGTCCGATGGCCGATACATGCTGCGCAACAACTACCAGTACTCCAAGGAGCTCTTGGAGTTCTGCCTCGAGAGGAAGATCCCTTTCATCTACGCCTCGTCTGCGGCCGTCTATGGTGCCGGGAGCCCCTTCAGAGAAGAGCCGGGAGCCGAAAGACCGCTCAACGTCTACGGCTACTCGAAGTCTCTGTTCGATTCCGTTGTCTTGCGTCTGTTGCCCGACGCGGGCAGCCAGGTCGTAGGTCTAAGGTACTTCAACGTCTATGGCCCTAGAGAGGCCCACAAGGGCCCCATGGCCAGCATCGTTCTGCAGCTCGACGATCAGTTGAGCCGTGGTGACAAGGTCCGGCTGTTCGGTCCGACTCGAGGGTACGAGGCCGGGGAGCAGCGACGCGACTTCATCTACGTCAAGGACGTCGTCCGGGTCGCGCTCTGGTTCGCTGCGAACCCGGAGAAGTCGGGCATCTTCAACTGTGGAACGGGTCGTAGCAGAACCTTCAACGAAGTCGCCAGCCAGGTCATTCGCACCCGCGGTCATGGTGAGATCGAGTACGTCCCATTTCCCGAATCGCTGCGTGGCCACTACCAGAGCTACACCGAGGCGGACCTCACGCAGCTTCGAGCCTGCGGTTACTCAAGGGATTTCGTCTCCCTGGAGGAGGGTGTTCGGGAATACCTCCTGTGGCGCACGGACACCGGCGAAGTATGAACGGAACCGAGCCGTCAGGGAGCCGACTGACTCCCGTCCGGCATGTCATCCTGGACCGGGATGGGGTGTTGAATCGGGAGCTGGACAGCGGCTGGCTGACCAATCTCGGGCAGTGGCAATGGGAAGAGGGGGCCATCGAGGCCCTTGGTATCTGGGCGACTCATGGAACGTGGATCTCGGTGGTTACGAACCAGTCCGGAATCGGGCGTGGAGTCGCGTCGAGACAAGCTGTCGATGGGATCCATGAGTGGCTCGGTGACGAGCTGTCTGCACTCGGCATCGAGTTGGTGGGGATCTTCGTTTGTCCCCACGCACCCGATGAGAGGTGTGACTGTCGAAAGCCTCGCCCTGGACTCGTTCTCGAGGCAGTGGAGAAGAGCGGTATCCCAACGGAGGCAACGATTCTCATTGGCGACGACCTTCGTGATCTTGCTGCCGGCCGCGCTGCCGGCCTTCGTGTCGGCCTGGTCTGTACGGGCAAGGGGCCTCGGGTCAGAGACAGCCTCGATGAGGATGCGTTAGTCTTCAGGGACCTGATCGAGGCCGCGACGAGGACCGTGGCTCGAACCTGAGCCAGTTTTCTCGGGTCGCTGGATGGAGTTCTACGTGTTGCGAGAAATATTCGACGAGCATGCCCAGGTGTTCGAGGAGGCTCGAGAGAACCTCCTGCCCGAGCTTCAGAAGGCTGCGGAGCTGGCCGAAACCTGCCTTGCCGCGGGCAATAAACTGCTGGTTTTTGGCAACGGGGGCAGCGCCGCGGATGCCCAGCATTTCGCTGCCGAGCTGGTGGGTCGTTTCGAGCAGGACAGGAGGCCTCTACCTGCCATCGCTCTGACCGTGGATACCTCTCTGTTGACTGCGGTCAGTAACGATCATGGCTTCGAGCAGATCTTCGCGCGACAGGTGGAGGCTCTTGGCGGCCCTGGCGACCTTCTCGTTGCCATCAGCACCAGTGGGAGCTCTGCGAATGTGCTCCGCGCCGCCGAGCTGGGGCGCGAGATGGGCTGTCGTTTGATCGGCCTCACCGGTGAGGAAGGTGGTCCGTTGGCCGATAGGGTCGACGTGCTGATCGCGGCCCCTTCCAGGACGGTTGCCAGGATTCAGGAAATCCACGAGCTCTGCCTGCACGCCCTGGCAGCCTGGCTCGAGAGGCGTCTCTGCTCCAATCCCGACGGGAGGCAGTCCGAGTGAGTGATTCTGTGACCCTGTCGCATGGCAGAGTGGCTCAGCTCCTGGAACGCTTCCGGGAGCTGCGAATCGTTGTGGTCGGGGACGTCATGTTGGACGAGTACTTTCTTGGCTCCGTTGAGCGGGCTTCCCCCGAGGCGCCGGTGCCTGTGGTCAAGATGGGCGCAGAATCACGCGGTCTGGGTGGTGCTGCCAATGTCGCGAGTGTGGCCGCTGCGCTCGGTTCCGAGGTTCGGCTCCTCGGCCTCGTGGGCGACGATGCAGCAGGCGATCGATTTCTGGACGAGTGCAAGGCGGCGGGGATCGACGCCGCCGACGTCGTCAAGGTGGCCGACAGGCCCACGACGCGGAAGTTGAGGATCCTGGCCCAGCACCAACAGGTGGTTCGCCTGGATTGGGAAGACACCCGACCGGTCGACGAGAGCGTCGGCGAGGCTCTGGTGGAACAGCTGCGAAACAGCGAGCCAGCTGATGCGATCGTCATCAGTGACTACTCCAAGGGGTTTCTCTCGCCGGCGGTTCTCGAGGGAGTCATTGCCGTGGGCCGTCAGTGGGGGGTACCGGTTCTGGTCGATCCGAAGTCCTCCGACCTTTCTCGGTACAAGGGTGCAACGGTTCTCAAGCCGAATGTCCATGAGCTCGAGACGGTGATCGGACGCAGGCTGAAGGAGAACCTCGAGGCCGATCTCACCGAAGTGAGTCACTCGCTGCTGGAGACCGCTGACGTGGACACTTTGATTGTGACGTTGGGGGAGAAGGGGATGGGCGTGTTCTCGCGCCAGGCAGAACCCTTTTTCGTGCCGACATCGGTGAGGGAAGTCTTCGATGTCAGTGGGGCTGGGGATACGGTGATCGCGGCCCTGGCCTTGAGCCTGGCTGCCGGTGCCAGCTTCCACGACGCGGTTCACGTGGCGAATGAGGCCGCCGGCATCGCGGTCGGCAAGAGCGGAGTCGCGGTTGTCGAGCCGAGAGAGCTGGCGGCTCGCTTTGCGCCGGGCGGTGCCGACAAGATCCTCTCGAGGGAGGAGCTCGTCCACCGGGTGGCCTGGTGGCGAATGCAGGATCAGAAGGTCGTTCTCACCAATGGTTGCTTCGATCTGCTGCATGTCGGCCACGTACATCTGCTGCGGGAGGCCTCGAAACAGGGCGACGTGCTGATCGTGGCCATCAACAGCGACGACTCGGTTCGGCGCCTCAAGGGTGGCAACCGTCCGCTGATCGCAGCCGACGAGAGGGCGGCTCTCCTGGCCGCCTTGAACAGCGTCGACTCGGTGGTGGTCTTCGACGGGGACACTCCGAGAGAGCTGCTCGAGGAAGTGCGACCCGATGTGCTCGTCAAGGGTGGCGACTACCGCGAGGACGAAGTCGTTGGCCGGAGGATGATCGCCGATTGGGGTGGCTCGGTCGTCCTCATACCGTTGGTGCCGGAGCGCTCTACCAGTGGTCTCGTCGAGCGGATCCGGTCCATGGACCCCTCCTGAGGACTGCCGCGTCATGAGCAAGCCGATCCAGGAGCTCTCTGCTTTGATGCCAGCCTACAACGAGGAGGAGGTCCTGGATTCCTCGATCTCGGAAGCGGTGATAGCTCTCGACGCCCTGTGTGAAGAGTGGGAGCTGGTGATCGTCGATGACGGCTCTACCGATGCGACCCCCGAGATCCTCGAGGGGTGGAGCGACCGGGATTCACGTGTTCGGGTCCTTACCCAGCCTGAAAACTCAGGCTACAGCCGGGCCCTCATCGATGGTTTCTCCGCTTGTCGGTACGAGGTGATCTTCTACACCGATGCGGACGCGCAGTTCGACCTCGAGCACATTGCCGATCTCTACCCCGAGCTGGCGGAGGCGGAGATGGTGGCTGGATATCGCCTGGGTAGGCAGGACAGGCCCATCCGACACCTCACCTCAGCCGTCTACAACTGGCTGCAGAGCCGCATGCTGGGCCTTCGCGTCAAGGATGTCAACTGCGCTTTCAAGCTCTTCCGCCGGACCTTCTTCGATCAGGTCCAGCTCTCCAGCGAAGGCTTCTTGATCGATGCCGAGCTCTTCGCTCGGGCCCAGAGCGCTGGGCTCTCTTGGCGTCAGGTGGGCGTACCGCACCGACCGAGGCTCAGCGGCAGCACTACCGTGAGCGTCTCCACGGTGTTCGAGACGCTTCGCGAGTTGAGAGCACTGAAGAGAAGCCTCGATGGCCCGGCGGTGGCGTCGCCAGACACCGAGCGGGAAGGCCCGCTTTCATCCCAGTGAAGAGCCGCTACCTACTGCTTGTCGTCGGGCTGACCGTGGCCCATGCCATCGGGGCCGCGCTGGCGCCCGTTTCGGGTGACGAGGCCTACTACTGGGACTGCTCCAGACATCTCGACTGGAGCTACTTCGATCAGCCGCCTCTCACCATCTGGTTGATGATCCCGTTTCGGTTCCTGTTCGGCGAAACGGCTCTGGCCGTCCGATCGCCGGCGATCCTTGCCGGATTCCTGGCGGGCCTCTTTCTCCTGCCCCTGGTACGACGCCTGGGTGGTACGACGCGCGATGCAGCGCTCGTCTATCTGCTCATGCACGCTCAGCCGATCTTTGCGCTGGGCTTTTCCTACACTTCGACGGATGTGGTGATGGGGACCGCCTATCTGGGGGCGATCTGGTCGGCGGTGGCGGTGGCGCAGGGTCATCGACGCGCCTGGTGGGGACTGGGGGTGGCGCTGGGTCTCGGTTTCCTCGCCAAGTTCTCCATCATCGTGGCCTTTCTGCCCGCTGCGGTGGCGCTCCTGTCTCCCAGAGGCCGGGCCGACCTGAAGACGGCAACCCCTTGGGCTGCCGCCCTGGTGTCCGCTCTGTTGACAGCTCCAGTCTGGATCTGGGGCGCCCAGCACCATTGGGACAACATCGTATTCCAGCTCAGCGGCCGACATTCGCCCGAGGGAATCGGCCTCAAGTACCTCCTCGAGTTCATCGGTGCCAACCTACTGCTGGCCTCACCGATCCTCGCCGTTCTGCTGGTGGGAAGCTGCTGGCCGGCATGGAGACGCAAGGACCCGGCCTGGAGAGTGGCGGTCGCTGGAGCCGTAGCGCCCTTCGTCTTCTTCGGACTCGTAGCTCTTCGGACGAGGGTCGGTGCCCACTGGGGTGGCCCAGGCCTCATGATGATGACCGTGCTTCTGGTGCTCACCGGCTTCGGCGGGCGTCGGATGCGCCAGGTTGGGGCGATCGTCGGCTTCTCGATTACAGGTCTGGTGCTGGTGCTGGCTCTCCTGGCGCCGCTCTTCCTCAACTTCGAATGGGAGTACAAGCCGAGGCCCGAAAAGGTCTCGTCCGAGAAGCTGGCCCGGGCCTTCGGTACGGACCAGTTGGTCGAGGGAGCTCGACAACGACGAGACCGATGGGCTCGAGAGATTGGCGTGCCGCCCGAGTCGATCTACGTGGGCTCGGAGAGCTACACGAAGACTCATCTCTCGGCCTTCGTCTCCAAGGGAGAGCTCGAAAGCCGATTTCTGCACATCAAGGGTGGAAAGCACGGGCTGGCCTCGCTGTACTGGTATCCACCTGAGGACTTCGAGGGCAGTCGGATCCTGTTCTTCACTGAGAATCCAGGTCAAGAGGACAAGCTGAGGCAGCACTTTCGAAGGGTCGAGGTCGAACCCCCGTTGGTCATCCCCATCGGCGAGGCCGGCCAACGAACACTGATCGTCGCCCGGTGCGAAGACCCGCAGAATCCTCGACCGTTCCTCACACGTCTGGCGAGCTCTACAACCCGAGACAAATCGCTGCCCTGAGATCCCACCCATGCGGGTGGTGTAGGGCGCTGATCGAGTCGAGTAGGCTGAGGGCTCGAAGTTAGAAAGCCGCGCGATAAGGAGGAACCATGTCTGAAAGAAGTGTCGAGCTACTGAATCGTGCCCTGCAGGAGGAGCTGTCAGCGGTGCACCAGTACATGTATTTTCACTTTCACCTGGACGATCTCGGCTACGGGCCGCTAGCAGGCCTGATGAAGCGCACTGCGATCCAGGAGATGCTCCACAACGAACAGTTGGCAGAGAGAATTCTCTTCCTGGGCGGCGAAGTGGAGATGGAGGTCTCCGATCCGGTCCAGAAGATCCACGACGCCAAACAGATGCTCGAGCGGGCCAAGGCGATGGAGCTGGCGAGTGTCGCCTTCTACAACGAGGCTGCGCAGGAGTGTGCCAAGAACGCCGACGCCGCCTCGAAGAGGATCTTCGAGGACCTGGTAGCCGATGAGGAGGGTCACGCCGACACCTTCGATCAGCAGATCCAGTTCATCGAGCGTTTCGGTGAGCGCTTTCTGGCCCTACAGTCGATCCAATCGGACACCGAGTAGGGCTCCAGGCCCTCGGCCGAATCAGGTCTCCAGCCGATCCACCCGTGAAATCAGGTGTCGGTCTCTGTGCCAGTGTCACTCGGTAGGGTGACCCAGAAGAGGCCCCGCACATCGTGCATACGGAAATCGGTGGCCTGATCCTCGGGGTAGAGCGACCGAATCGTCTCCAGCAGGTCGGGCTCGATGCTCGGCCCATGGCAGCTCAGGCAGAAGGACATGGCGTAAATCGGCTCCACATAGCCGATGGTGGACTCGTCCAGCCTCACGGCCCGGGGCTGGGGATTCTCGGGATCCTCCAGGTAGGCCGCGAGCAGGGGCTCGACCCACGGCTCGGGAGCGTTGTCGGGGTTTCTGAGTCGGTGACTCGTTCTGCCCATGCGGATGCCGTCGACGCTCAGCTCGGCGGCTATCTGCGGCGCTTTCTCTCGACAGACCGATATCGCGCTTTCGGGGTCGCCCTCTTGGAGGGCGCCGGTGAGGGCATCGACGAGTTGCTCCTTGAAGGGCTGCAGGGCGTTCTTCGCCCGCTCCATTTCCTGAGGTGACACTTCGGCGGTCGGCTGGGCAGCCTGGCAACTTGCCAGGAAAAGCGCTGCCACCAGAACCGACCCGCACAGGATTGAGAATTGCACTCGTTTGTCCCTCGAGCTTTGCCTACCAGACATGCCCTTCCTCCTCTCGGACTGCGGCTGGTCAAAGTCGTGCTCGTCAACCGCGCCTCTCAGTCTACGCCCATCCCGCGGGGGTGCAAGTGTTTCCAGCCGCCGACGTTCTCCTCGCGATCCTGCTCTCGCTCGAATCCCGATTCCTCGAGCTCGAGTGGCGAGGTAGGATGCGCACGATGATCGACTGGCTGGCAGCCCTCGTTCTGGGCATCGTGCAGGGTGCGACGGAGTACCTTCCCGTCAGCTCCTCGGGTCACCTGGTGATCGCCCAGCACCTCTTCGGCCTCGAAGAGCCGGCACTCTTCTTCGACATCGTGTTGCACCTCGGCACCCTGGTCGCGGTCGTCTGGTACTACCGAAAAGACCTTGTGAGGCTGGTCTCGGAGAGCTTCGCCGGGCTCCAGAATCTCGCCTCGGGTCACTCCTGGAAGGAAACCCTGAGGCTGTACCCCGGCTTCCGCTTCGCGCTCTTGATCGTCGTCGGTACGATTCCGACAGCAGTGATTGGACTCGCCTTCGAGGACACTTTCGAGCGGCTGTTCGGCTCCGTGCGTCTCGTCGGACTCATGCTGATCCTGACCGGCACCGTACTGCTACTGACGCGATTGGCTCGCGGTGGGGGGCGCGATACCGCAGAGATGACCTGGGTCGACGCTCTGATCATCGGAGTCGTGCAGGGCCTGGCCATCACTCCGGGAATCAGTCGATCCGGAGTCACGATTGCGGCGGCCCTCTTGCTCGGAATCGAACGAGAGACAGCGGCGCGCTACTCATTCCTACTCTCCATTCCTTCGATCCTCGGCGCCCTCCTCCTTCGCATGGGCGGAGCGGAGGACGGCGTCGGTACGACAGCTCTCGTTGTCGGATTCGGGGCCGCGGCCCTGACCGGCTACTTCTGTCTCGCGCTCCTCGTTCGCCTGGTCAAGAAGGGTCGGCTCTCGTGGTTTGCCCCGTACTGTTTCGCCCTGGGCCTTCTCGCGTTGGTCTTCGGATAGAGCGGCGGACTCAGCCCGTTGGCCAGTGGAACAGATGGAGGGGTCTCGAAGGAGAGCGCATATAATTCGGCGGTCATGTCGAATCGCGCGAGAGTTCGCAATCAGTTTGGATTGGCCGTCGTGTGGCTACTGCTCGGTAGCCTCGGGAATCCCCTGACTCTGATAGCGGCGGATCCCTACGCGGACCTCGAGGCCCAGCAGCGGCTCCACGTTCGCCCCGATCCCAAGGGCACCCCCACCCGTGCGGAGATCGGTATCTACGTTCTCGATGTCATGGCAATCGACGACGCCACACAGACCTTCGAGGTCGACGTGATTGTGACCCTCCGTTGGCGAGATCCGCGCCTCGCATTCTCGGCCGAGGAGATGGGCTTCGAGGAGTTGGTGCTGCCTTTGGACGAGGTCTGGAGTGCCAAGCTCGGGACCTTGAATCAGCGTGAGGTCGAGACCCTCCTGCCCGATGTCGTGCACGTCGCACCGGATGGACGGGTCTCCTATGCGCAGAGGATCCAAGCAACCCTGGCATCGAAACTGGATCTACGGGAGTTTCCGTTCGATTCGCAGGTCTTGCCGATTCATGTCGTGGCCTACCGATACGGACCGGAGGAGATCGACTTCGTGCTCAATGAGGAGTCGACGGGTAGCCGGGGTGACTTCTCGGTCAGCGGTTGGGTGATCGAGGAGGGTGAGCCCAGGATCGAGCCGGTAGGGCTACCCGGAGTGGAAGGCCAATTCGCGGGTGCAAGCTTCTTTCTCGAAGCCCATCGACAGTCCTCCTACTTCGGTCTCACCATGATGGTGCCCCTGGTTCTCCTCGTGTTGATGGCATGGACCGTATTTTGGATCGATCCATCTGTAGTGCCCCCGCAGGTCGGTATGTCCACGGCCGCGGTCTTTTCCCTGATCGCATTTCGCTTCAGCATGCGCAGTGCGCTGCCCAATGTGGCCTACATGACCCGCGCCGACCAGTTCCTGTTGGGAACCACGCTGCTGGTTTTTGCGGCTTTGGGCGAAGTGATCGTGACGGCACGGCTCGCCAAACAGGGCAACGAGGCACGGGCTCACCAGATCGATCGATGGGGGCGCTGGATCTACCTCGGGGCTTTCCTTCTCCTGGCTGTTTTTTCTCTCTGGGTTTGAAGGCAGTGGGGTGACACCCCGCCGTGAGGTGGGACGGCCTCGTCGGATCGCATTCCGGTGAGATCTGGCGCGCAATTTGCTAGATTGAAGGTCGGTACGGTGCGATCGAGAGCGTAGAGCAGGGTGTGGAGATTCAGATTGTGCTCGGATCGCACCGGGATTATCGAAATCCGAGAGTGTGAGCCGGCTCTGCTGGCGACCACATAGGGAGAAGTATGGAATCAGAAATTCAACAATGGCTGCAGCGAGTCGGTCCACCCATTGCCCTGGCGCTGATGGTCGCTTGCGCCAGCAGTCAGACGTCGACTTCCCCATCTGCGCGCCCCGAACCGGAGAGCACGACTTCGTCCGCTCCCGAAGAGGAGTCAGGCGGAGAGGGCTCGTCGGAGGCGGCAGAACAGGGCGGCAGCGAAGGAGGGGCGGGCGCTGTGGGTGGGGAGGAATCAGGTACACAGGAGGGGCAGGGAGAGTCCTCTGGAGAGGACGGATCCGAGGCGGGAGGCGGCAAAGAAGCGGCTGGTGCACAGACGGCTACCCAAGGCGTCGAGGGTGCTGAAGGGCCACCGTCAGCCGGCCCGATGACCGGCGGCGAACGGGCGTCGGAGCTGGACCAGGAGCTGATCACCTCCTTGCAGAAGATCGACGGTCTGCTAGCAGACGAGCAACAAGCGGCGGCCCAGGAGCGCGCCGAGGTAGAGGCTGCCGCCGATGCTGCTTCGGGGATGCGAGGTGGAAGCGGCACTTTTGGCGGCGACGACAGCGGATTTGGCGATCCAGTTGGGAGTGGACAGACGGGAGAAGAGGAGGCCGCTGGGGCCACCCAGGAGTCCGGGTCCGGCGACGACAGCGCCGAGGCGTCGTCAAGCGACGAGACATCGTCATCAGCTGGATCGTCGGCTGGAGGTGGTGGCGGAGGCGGCAGGGTTCCAGCCGACATTTCCGACGGCAGTGACGACGATATCGTGGCTCGACAGCTTCGGGAGGCGGCGATGGCCGAAGATGATCCCGAGCTGCGTGAAAAGCTGTGGGACGAGTACCGGCAATACAAGGCGGCTGCGAAGAAGAGCGGCTGACCAGGGTAAAACGAGGATGAGACTACTGAAGGAAATTGCCTTTCTGGCCGTGGCGGCCCTGGTAGTGACGGGATGTGCCTCGACAGGCCAATCGAGTGCCGTGAGCACGGCGGCTCCGATCCAGGCTGCAATCGAGATTTCGGAAGAGACCCTGTTGGATGTCACCATCGAGGTCTTCGACCCGGGCCTCCTGGACGAGAGTGTCCCTGTGACCAAGGCGGAGAAGCAGGGGGTCTTTCCGGAGGTCCGAAGAGCCGAGGCGCGGTTCATCCCCTATCAGCTCAAGCAGACCTTGCAGTCGACAGGCAATTGGGGTGCGGTACGAGTGATGCCGGAAGGCAGCTCCAGTGCAGAGGTGACGGTGACCGGCGGCATCATCAAGTCCACGGGCAAGGATCTGGTGGTAGAGGTCCAGGTCCGGGATGCATCCGGTCAGGTCTGGCTCGAGAAACGCTACAAACAGGAGGCCGATGTCCTGGCCTACTCTCCGGAGCAGGTCAAGAAGCGAGATCCGTTTCACGCCCTCTATGGTGCCATCGCCAACGACATGCTGATGGAACGACAGAAGAGGAAGGAAGCGGAGCTGATGAAGCTACGCAATATCGCCGATCTGCGATTCGCGGCCGACCTGGCACCGGCGGCCTTCGAAGACTATCTCGCTCTCGATCGCAAGGAGCGGTACCAACTGGATCACCTCCCCGCCGAAGATGACTCCATGATGGCTCGAATCGCCGAGATTCGAGAGCGCGATTACGTCTTCATCGACACGCTCAACGAGTACTACGCCACCTTCACTACCTCGATGGAAGAGCCCTATGACAACTGGCGGTCGTTCAGTTACGAGGAGCAGCTGGCACTCGAGAAGCTTCGCCGCCAGGCCCGGATGCAGAAGATCGTGGGTGCGCTGGCAATCTTCGGTGCCATCGTCGCCCCAGGCGGCGGCAGCACCGCCGAGAGGGTGGCGCGAGATGTAGCCTTGATCGGCGGCATGGCCGCCGTCCGGAGCGGCATGGCCAAGTCGCAGGAGGCCAAGATCCATGTGGAGGCCCTGCGTGAGCTGGGCGGCTCCCTGGATGTCGAGGTCGCACCGCTCGTGGTCGAGGTCGAAGGCGAAACGCTGCGGCTCAGCGGCACCATGGAGGGCCAGTTTGCCGAATGGCGGGAGATGCTGCGGAAGATCTACGCCGAGGAGACCGGCTTCCCCGTGGACCCCAACGTCGAGGCAGGGCAGGCCGCAGGCAGTTCGGTAGAGAACTAGATCCTGCGGTGCTCCGGCGTATGCTCCATCTCGAAAGCGGTACCAGCCTCTGCTCCCGATTCACCCTGATTCGTCTCCTGGGACGAGGGGGAATGGGTGAGGCCTGGTTGGCACGGGATCGTCAACTCGACCAGGAGGTGGTCACGAAGATCGTTCCGACCGACGCCTCGGAGGCCACGATCGAGCTATTGCGGCAGGAATGCAGGAACGCCCGTCGCCTGTCTCACCCCAACATCGTCCGTGTTTTCGATTTCCATCAGTGCGATGGGGTGAGCTTCATCACCATGGAGTACGTCGACGGCAGGTCCATCGAGTCCCTCCGAGGGGCTGCTTTCGAGACCCTTGTCGAAGCTCTCTTACCCCTGGCCGAGGCCCTGGAGCACGCGCATCGAGCTGGTGTGGTGCATCGCGACGTCAAAGCCAGCAACATCCTCCTGGATCAGGCTGGAAAGCCGCGGCTGATGGATTTCGGCATCGCGGGGATCTTGCACCCCGACGAGGGAGACCTGCATCTCGCGGGGGGTGGGTCGAGATACAGCACCAGCCCCCAGCAACTGGACGGAGCTCCCCCGCAGCCCGCCGACGATATCTACGGACTCGGGGCGCTGGCGTATCACCTCGTGACGGGCCATCCTCCCTTCTGGCCCGACCCCGACGAGGAGCGGATTCGAGCCGAGGAGCCAGAACCCATCCATTCCCGAAAGGGTGTGTCACCCAGCGTGCGGGACCTGATTGGCAGCATGTTGGCCAAGTCACCAGCCGACCGCCCCGCCGACATGACAGCGGTGCGAGAGGCTCTGGAGGAGGTCGGAAAAGAGCTGCCGATCACCGAGACGCAGGCGCCCGAGATCCGAACAGGAGCGGTTCGACTCACTCCGCCTCCCAAGATCGAGGCGGGTCGACCTCTGGCTGGCCAGGGCCCGGGCGACGAGTCCAGGAACAGGTTCGGGCTCTGGATGACCGTGGCGGTCTTTGCGGTGCTTGGGGTGATCGTGCTGGGAGTCTTCCTGCTCCTGCCGGAGTGGGTGCGGCAGCGAAGTGAGCCCGAAGGCGCGCGAGTGAGTACCAACAGTCCGGATGCCGAGGCCTCGGAGACTGCAAGAAACAGGGTGGCGCCAGTAGGCGAGTTGTCGGCCGAGCCTGAGACTCGAGAGGAGCTCGAGGTCCAAACAGAGTCCTCGCCTCGAGAAGCCACTCCCAGGTTCAGCGAGGAACAGGTGGTCGAGCCTGTTCCCTCCGAGCCGGGGCGACGGGATACCGAAGTCGTCGGAATCGAGCCATCTGCCGAAGCAGTACCCAGCTCGGACGCCGAGTTCCGCCAAGCCATGTCGGAGGGTTTGACAGCGCTGACGGCTGGTGACTCCGCAGTGGCCAAGCGGGCATTCCAGGGGGCGCTGGTGCTCTCACCAGGTTCTCCGGAGGCCGTGGATGGCCTCGCTCGAGCCGAAGAGAATCTGCGACTTGCAGCCATCTCCGCGCATCGCCTACGGGCCACGGAGCTCGAGCGCAAAGAAGACTGGAGTGCGGCTCTGCAGGAGTACAACACTGTCTTCGGTCTCGACCCGACGATTCGCTTCGCCCGAGAGGGTAAAGCCAGAGTCGAGGTCCGGTCCCAGCTCGCCGAGCAACTGGAGTATCACCTGGCTCATCCCGAGAGGCTGTCCAACGATGATGTTCTGGAGAGTGCCGAACAGCTCTTGAGTGAGGCCAGGTCGACGGAGCCATCCTGCCCGGTGCTGCGTCGGCAGATCGACAGTCTCACCGAACGCCTTGCCGTTGCGACCAGGCCGATCAGGGTCGAGCTGGTATCCGACAACCTTACCGAAGTGATGGTCTACCGCGTCGGTCGTTTGGGGAGGTTCACCCAGCAGGTCCTCGACCTGCGTCCCGGCACCTACACGGTTGTCGGCAGCCGGGCGGGCTATCGGGATGTGCGGCGACGGCTCACGGTCTCCCCGAACCAGAGCTCGAGGCCTCTCGAGGTGCGGTGCGAGGAGGAGATTTGAAGCCCACCCTCGAGCTTCGGACAAAAGACGCCACACGGCGATTCGACCTCGGGGACTTCCCTCTGATGGTCGGTGGTCCCGAAGCCGATATCGAGATTCCGGGCCGGCCCGTTGCCGGCCCGATCGCGCATCTGGGGATCGCCGAGAACGAGGTCTTTCTTCAACCGATTGCCGGGGGCGAGGCGGTCTTCTGCAACGGCGGACCTGTAACCACCTCACAGTGGTTGCGCCACGGAGACGTCCTGCGCATTGCCGAAGCGGAGCTCACGTTCTCGTCGGATGGAAGCGGCGCCGTCCTACAGATTCGACACCAGGAGACCGACGACAGCACCGAGCCTCCGTCAGTCGTCATGGCCGCGGCTCCAACGCGTGGCCCAAACGAAGCTGCAGGGAGGCAGAGGATTGAATCCGTGGAGTTCACGCCGACTCCACTCGAGGCAGGTCGCCGCGGGCGGAGGGCTCCACGGCGGGCCACCGTGGGCCTATGGCTGGTACTGGTCCTGCTGGCGATGGCTGCCTGGTACCTCTTCTCCGCCCGGCCAGTGGAAGTTCGGGTCGAACCCGCACCGGATGCTCTTCAGGTGGAAGGTGGTCTGATTCGACTCCGGATCGGTGGCAGGTATCTTCTCCGCCCCGGCACCTATACGGTGGTCGCTGAAAGCCCGGGATATCGGCAGCTGAGACGTCCCATCGAGGTGACCAGGGCCAGTACGCAGGTCTTCGAGTTCCAGCTCGAGAGGCTGCCGGGCCTGTTGGACGTCGAGCTGGGAGTCGATGCAGCGGCAACACTCTGGGTGGATGGCGAGAAGCAGAGCGTCTGGCCGATCGAGCCGATCGAGTTGACGCCGGGTGAGCACAGCCTCCTGATCCAGGCGGAGGGCTACCGAGACTTCGCGGCCGAGGTGGCCATCGAAGGGGGCGGTGCGACGCAGACCCTGGAGGTGGAGCTGCAGCCCCTCTGGGCCACGGTGACCATCAGCAGCCAACCGGCTGCCGCCAGGGTGCGGATCGATGGTGATCTCGTTGGTCACACTCCACTGACTACCGAGATACTCGAAGGCAATCGAGCGCTGGAGATCAGCCTCGCGGGCTTCAAGCTCCACCGCAGCGGGATTCAGGTGAAGGCCGAAGAGACGATCGAGTTACCGACAGTTCGACTGGCGCCCAACGATGGAACCCTGAGATTGAGCAGCGAGCCAACCGGAGCGACCGTGACCATCGATGACGAGTACCGTGGTCAAACGCCGCTCGAGGTCATCATGGCTCCGGGGCGGCACTACGAGGTGAGCCTTTCGAAACAGGGTTTCGAGACCCAGACCCTCGAGCTGGCCGTCGCTTCGGGTGAGAACCGCCCCGAAGCCGTCTCCCTGGTCGAGAGGCTCGGAGAGGTCGAGATCATTACGCGACCCGAGGGGGCGGAGCTCTTCGTCAACGGCGAGCTCCGTGGCTCCGCGAACCAGACCCTCCGTCTACGAGCAGTTCCGCAGCAGATCGAGATCAGGAAGCAGGGTCACGTGTCCCATAGCCAGACCGTGACTCCCAGGCCAGGTGTCTCGCAGGCCCTGGAGGTCACCCTGCTGACCGAGCAGGAGGCGAAGACGGTGGCGATTCCACCGGTGATCGAGGGGCCGCAGGGCCAGGAGCTCAGGCTCATCGAGCCGGGCCGGTTTCGCGTCGGAGCGCCCCGGCGTGAGCCCGGTCGAAGAGCCAATGAGACTCTCCGTGAGATCGAGGTCACCCGGGCTTTCTACCTGGCGACCCAGGAGGTCTCCAACAAGGAGTTCCGACAGTTCCAGGCCAAGCATCGTTCAGGTCGGGGGGGCCGGGTGAGTCTCGAAAATGATCACCACCCTGTCGTCAATGTGAGCTGGGAGGATGCGGTCCGATACTGCAACTGGCTGAGCGAGAAGGCGTCGCTCGAGCCGGCCTATGCGTTTCGCAACGGAGAGTTGCAAGGTGTCATTCCGTTGAGCAATGGATATCGACTACCCACCGAGGCGGAATGGGTCTGGGGGGCACGATTCGCCGGCGGCGGCGGTTTGAAATACCCTTGGGGCTCGTCCCTGCCGGTCGCTTCCGGGTCGGGCAACTACGCCGATCTTTCGGCCCAGGATAACCTGGAGGCGACCCTGCCCGACTATCGAGATGGTTTTCCGGGCACCGCCCCGGTCGACACCTTCGGGCCCAATGCGGTGGGTCTGAAGAACATGGGCGGCAACGTCGCTGAGTGGACTCACGACTACTACGCCATCGCGCCGAGCAACTCCGGACCGCCGATCCGCGATCCTCTCGGTCCGGAGAGTGGCGACTATCATGTCATCCGAGGTTCCAGTTGGATGCACTCCACGGTGACGGAGCTGCGTCTCAGTTTTCGCGACTACGGCAACAAGCCGCGTCCGGATGTGGGCTTCAGAATCGCTCGCTATGCCGAATGACGTTCGAAACACTCGAGGGAGCTTGCCATGAAATTGATTCGATTCACGGTCCTTGTCGCGCTGTTGGTTGCCGGAGCCCTGATCGCCTTCGGGTCGCCGGGTTCGGCCGAGAGAGACCAGGCTTCCGAGGCGCCCGAGTCGGGTGAAGAACAACCCCTGGAGACCTTCATACCCACGGACAGGCTACCGGCCGATAGCGCCATCTCCTTTCCAGTCGACATTTGAGGGCTGTGCTGCCATGAAGAAAGACTACCCAGTCGAGTTCGTCTACCAGGCGCTGTCCCTGATCGTGGCGCTGATCGTGGTTCACGCCTTCTACGTGGCGGTCGTACGCCCCAGGGCGGACACCATCCTGGCGGAGCAGACGGCTGAGATGCAGGCCAACCCGGACTACGTGCAGGAGCGGTCCATCTGGGTGATCATCAAAGACTTCGAGCAGGAGGCCTGCTTCGTGCTGGCGCTCTGGGCGCTGGCCATCATGGCTCTGAAAGGAGCTCAGGCGGCCAAGGAGCGAAAGCTGCTGCAGGAGGACCTGGTACCGGTGTCGGAGGGTACGAAGATCCTGCCGGAGGACGCTCGCGAGTACGCTCGCCAGATCCAGTCGCTACCCGCGTCCGAACAGCGCGCGCTTTTGCCCAGGGCCCTGCTGGCCGCTCTCGACCGTTTCAGCGCCACTCGCGACATCCAGAATGCCTCGACTACATCGCACGCTGTCTGCGAGGCGGAGTCCGAAAGGCTAGAGTCCGAGCTCTCCATGGTGCGTTACATCGCGTGGGCCATTCCCTCCATCGGATTTCTGGGCACCGTGAGGGGCATCGGAGAGGCCCTGGGGCAGGCCCACAAGGCGGTGGAGGGTGACAT
>JAUWSP010000441.1 GCA_030610025.1 Acidobacteriota bacterium
GCCGGCCCTCATCTTGAAACCAGCCGCCAAGAGACTCGAGCACCGCCTCGCGGAGTCCCGGCTGACTGAAGTCCGCGAAGACTGGCTCGGACTCCTCCGCAGCCACGGCAAGGCCCACCGGCGGATCGCCAACGACCGCCAGCGAGAGCTCCCCTGCCCAGCCACTGACTTGCTGGATCCATTCCTCGGCCGAGGCAATCGCGGTGGCCGCAGGGAGGTCCTCGGCCGGGCCACCGACCTCCAGCTCGTCCACGAGCGAGAAGAACTCCAGCTCCCGAAACAGCTCCTTCAGGGCCTCGGTGTCCGGTTCCTCATGACGCAGCTCGCCCGCGTCGAAATCGAGCGGGAGATCGGTGTGAATCGTCACCAGCTCCTTCGAGAGCATGGCCAGGTCGTGGTTCTGCTGCAACCCTTCCCGGTAGCTCTTGCGCTGGATCTCGTCGGCTCGTTCGAGAAGGTTCTCGACCGTGCCATAGTCCTTGACCAGCTGAATCGCGCCCTTCTCCCCGATCCCGGGCACGCCGGGAACGTTGTCCACCGAGTCTCCCTTGAGAGCCAGGACCTCGACCACCTGGCTCGGCGGCACACCGAAATCCTCCTCGACTCCCTCGGGGTCATAGAGCTTGTTACGGCCGGTGTGCATCAGGAAGACGTGCTCGTCGACGAGCTGCATCAAGTCTTTGTCGGCACTCACCAGGATGACATCGAAGCCTTCTGCCGCACCCTTTCTGGCCAGGGTTCCCAGCACGTCGTCGGCCTCGTAGTTCTCCATCTCCAGGATCGGAATTCGGTGGGCCTCGAGGGCCTTGCGGATCTGGGGGATCTGCCCCCGCAGCTCCTCGGGCATCGGCGCCCTGTTGGCCTTATAGTCCTCGAACTTCTCGGTCCGCACGGTCTTGCGGGAGACATCCAGCGCCACACCGATCAGGTCGGGCTGCTCGTCCCGCAGGAGCTTGCGCAGCATCTGCACGAAGCCGTAGACGGCGTTGGTCGGCTCGCCCTTCGAGTTGGAAAGGTGCCGGATGGCGTAGAAGGCCCGAAAGATATTCGAGTAGCCGTCGATGAGGTAGAGGCGTGGGCGAACTTCGGGCATGGCGTCGATTAATCCGACCTTGCGACCTGGCTCAGGAGGTGGCCCGCCTCGGGCAAGATGAGCTGCTGCATTGCCAACTCCACGGCCTTGGGTGAGCCGGGCAAGACAAAGACCGCTCGCTTCCCGATGATGCCCGCGACGGTGCGGCTCAGCATGGCCGCCGCCCCCACTTGCTTCCAGGAGAGCATGCGAAACAACTCTCCGAAGCCGTCGATGGTCGTATCCAGGAGGGGTTCGACCACCTCTGTGGTCACGTCCCGTTGCGAAAAGCCCGTGCCGCCATTGAGCACGACCACATCCACCTTCTTGTCAGCCAGCACAGCGTGGAGTCGGGTTCGAATCTCCAGCCTGTCATCCGTGACGATCTCGTGCTCGAGGACCTTGTGCCCGGCAGCAACGGCCAGCGCGCAAATGCGCCTGCCGCTGACGTCATTCTCCACCGTGCGGCTGTCGCTGACGGTGATCACTGAGAAATGCAGGACCTCGGGTGCTGCTTTGCGGTGCTCGTCTGCTGTACTCATGATGAGGGGAGGTTACCACCCGGACGGACCTCCACTCGACAGGCTGGCGTAGAATGTCTAGGCCATGAAAACCTCGACACTGGTTCTCGTCGTCGCCCTCGCAATCGCAACCCCAATCCAAGCAGCCGTGCCCGATCAGGCCGTGGAGCTCCGCAACGTGGGCAATGCCCAGCTGGAGAACGAGCAACCGGTCCCGGCCGAGGAGGCCTTTCGGGAATTGATCGAGATCCTCCCCGACGACCCGTTGGGGTACGCCAACCTCTCCATCGCCTTGATGAGGCAGCAGAAGTTCGAGGAGGCGCTGACCAGAGTCGACGAGGCCCTGGCCAAATCGCCTGGCAATCCGGAGATCCTGACCATCCGGGGAGAGATCCTGCAGTGGGGGGGTCAACCGGATGAAGCGCTGCCCGAGTACATGAAGGCCGCCAAGGCCGCTCCCAACAACGTGGCGATCCAGTACGCCCTCTATCGCCAGGCCACGACCTATGAAGGCGAGGGTGCGGATGCCGCGGCCACTCAGGCACTGGAAGGACTCGTCCGGCTTCGACCGGACAATCCCGTTCTCCTCCTTCAAGCGGGCCAAAGAGCGTTGCAGGCCGGTGATCGGGCAGGTGCCAGCAAGATCTTCCTGCGAATCCAGGAGACGGCCTGGCAGGCGCCGGCCGCTTCCCTGACCCTGATCGACCAGATCCTCGCCGCGCTGGAGGCGGACGATTTCGAGGCCGCAAGAGTTCCGGCACTGCGACTCGAAAATGTCTTGAAGATCACCGCCATGTACAAAGAAGGCCTCCGCGAAGTGGCGCCGGGCATCCAGGGATGGCCACTCCTCTATCTCCAGGGAGAGCCCCAGCTTACGAGCATGGGCGAGCCTGCGAAGGTGACCTTTCACGGCCAGCAGTCGTCGGCCCGGCCGATCGGTGGAGCTGCTCTGGCGAGCGGCGACTTCGATGACGATCAGAAGAGCGACTGGGCCTTCCTCACCACGGCGGACGGCACCTCCCTCGAGGTGTGGCTCGCTGCGGATTCCAGCCAGGCAGCGGCAAGCCTGCCGGCGCCCGGAGCGGAGCGACTGGTGATCGCCGATCTCGACAACGACGGGCATCTCGATCTCATCGCCTTCGGTGCTGACATCGTGCATATCTTCCGCGGCCAGCCGGAGGGCAGCTTCGAGCCAGCTACCGAGACCTTCGGCTTGCAGGAGAGCGGCGCGACTGCGGGGACGGTCCTGGACTTCGATATCGAAGGCGACCTGGACCTGGCCCTGTTCGGTGGCAAGAGTGCCAGCGGAGAGCTCTACAGAAACGCTCTTCGAGGACCCTTGGAGGCGGTCGGTAGCAAGAGCCTGCCCGCCGAGGGGCCGAAAAGCGTCAACGATGTGAGAGCCAGCGACCTGGACCGGGACGGCGATGTGGATCTGATCCTGGCTCACGACGGCGGACTGACCTGGTTGGACAATCTTCGCCAGGGACAGCTCGTAGACCGCACAGCCGAAGGAGGCCTGGCTGGCGCCAAGGCGGCGACTCTCGTGGTCAGCTCGGACCTGGACAACGACGGGCTCACCGATCTGGTGGCCGGCGGTGCGGAGCTGCAGGTCTTCCACAACGTCGGCGGGCGCTTCGAGCCCTGGGACCTCGGCCTGGCCTTCGAGGGCAAAGCGGGCTGGAGCTCCCTGGCCGTCTTCGATGCCGACAACGATGGCAGGATGGATTTGGGTCTGGCGGGTCCTTCCGGTGTCGTAATCGCTGCCCAGCGGCCCGGACCGACTTTCGAGAAGCTGCCGGTCGAGGGAGCTCCGAGCTCTGCCACGGCCCTGGCAGCCATCGATCTGGATCAGGACTGTGACCTGGACC
>JAUWSP010000320.1 GCA_030610025.1 Acidobacteriota bacterium
CTACCAACGGCTGAGCGCCAGAAGGCGAAGTATCTATCGACGCAGTGACGCCATCGATTTGGTGGACCTCCCTGGGCTCGACGAGCTCCGGTCCCTGACCTGGAATCTCGAAGAAGCCCTGGAGTCGGAGAGCCGAAACACCGTGACAACCGCCTGCCAGGCCCTGGCTGACGAGCTCACCAGAGCGCTGCGGGTGGCGCCACTAGAGGTCGCGATTCAGCTCGCTCGGCCTCGGAGATCGCGCAGCGAGCTTCACGGTCTCTACGAGCCCGGTACAGCAAAGCGGCAGGCCCGAATCTCGGTTTGGATGCGCACCGCCCAGCGTCGACAGGTGGTGGCCTTCCGAACGTTTCTGCGAACCCTGCTCCATGAGGTGTGCCACCATCTCGACTACGAGCTGTACGGGTTGCGAGAGAGCTTTCACACGCAGGGCTTCTATCAACGCGAATCCAGCCTCTTCCGTCAGCTGATGGATACCGAGGCTGGATAGCTCCAGGGCACAAGGAAAAGACCGACCGGCATTTCTGCCGGCCGGTCTCTGAGGCTGTGAGGGTTGAAGCGGCCGCACCTGTGGCGGCCGATCTTTGAGGGCTTGAGGACGTAAGGGTTTAGAGGCGCAAGGGCTAGATCCACCGAGCCAGGCGCTTCACATTGCGCTCGACCGCCCGAGTGGGCACCGAAACGCGAACCCTGACATCCTCCTCGTCCACCTCTATCTTCAACACTCCGTGCTCCTTGTACACTTTGACGTGCTCCGAGCCATCCTGGACCTCGACCAGGGTGAAATCGGGACAATCGTCCAGAGCCTCAACCATCGCCCGCATCATGGGCTCCCACTCTCCCAGATCTACGTCGATGTCGAGAAGCTGCTCGCGAGACAGCACGAGCCCGCCTGTAGCCATCGCCACATCGACCACCGCGAGAGGCACGGGAAGATAGAGATTCAAACCCTCGTTTCGATCCTGGACATGCACGGTCATCACGCCGCCCCAAGCGTAGACAGCGCCGATGAGCACCACCCAGCTGAGGATCAGAACTGCGAATCCAGCAGCAAAGAACGTCAGGAATTTCTTCATGATACTCGAGCTCCCTTCGCGTTATTCGGTCTCAGCCACCCGATCGACCCACACCCGGACCTTCTCGTCGTCACCGCTCACGGTGACCAGCTGGCCTTCACCCTCTTCGACCAGGGCCTCGATGGCGGCGCTGATATTCAGCTCATTGTCATCGCCCGACAAGAGCGCATCGACGACCGACAGGGGAAGGCTGACGTCGACATTCTCACCACCAGTCCCCTCGTCGCCGCCCTCTCGAACGTTCACTTTCAGGTAACCGGACTCCTTCCAGACCCTGACGAACTCGTCATCCTCCTGCACGGTGACGAAGGTCATATCGGGGCTGTTCTTGAGCTCCGACCAGAGCTCGCGGAGATCGGTGGTCGTCGTGTGCCAGTCATCGATCTCGATCCGCCCGTCGCGGAAGTGCTCTTCGGGAATCATGCCGACCGCCTTTTCCAGCATGGTTACAGGCAGGTTGACCTTGACCGTGGCACCGTCCTTCTCCTCGACCCGGACGTGGAGCCAGAGATCCGCCGCCATGGCGCTACCAGCGGCCAGGATCAGCACTGCTGCCAGGCCTACGATTCGGAGTTTTGTATGTCGCATATTCGATCTCTCCTTGAAGTTCTTCCAACTGCCTTCGAACTCGTCAACTACTCCATATGACGGAGACCGAGGCAAAAAGTTTCACCCATCTGATTTGCACCTGGCGACGGATATAGTAGGCCTCCGTCATATTCTTCTGGCGAAAAGAACTGGATTTCGAGGGCAACGACATGCTGAGCACAAGACCATACTTCTTCCTGATCATCGGGCTTCTGGCTGCCATGCTCGCTTCAGCCCAGGAGCCGGCCCTGCAGCCAGAGCCAGGCTTCGACCTCTCAGCCGAGCTGCCGATCGAGGACGCTGTCCTCAAAGGTCGATTGGACAACGGACTCACCTATTTCATTCGCACCAACCAGAAACCCGAGAATCGCGCCGACCTGTGGCTCGTGGTCAACGCCGGCTCCATCCAGGAAGACGACGACCAACAGGGCCTCGCCCACTTCGTCGAGCACATGGCCTTCAACGGCACCCGCAACTTCGAGAAGCAGGAGCTGGTGAACTATCTCGAGAGCATCGGCATGACGTTCGGGCCCGATATCAATGCCTTCACGAGCTTCGACGAGACGGTCTACAACCTCACGATTCCGACTGACGACCAGGAGACCATGGCAACCGCGTTCCAGATCCTCGAAGACTGGGCTCACGGCCTTGCCTTCGATGGTGAGGAGATCGACAAGGAGAGAGGCGTCGTGGTCGAGGAGTGGCGACTCGGACGAGGCGCCGAGGCCCGCATCCGGGACAAGCACTTCCCGGTCCTGTTCGAGGGCTCGAGATATGCGGAACGCCTGCCGATCGGCAAGAAGGAAATCCTCGAGTCGGCACCCCACGAAGCTCTACGGCGCTTCTACCACGACTGGTATCGGCCCGATCTCATGGCGGTCATCGCAGTGGGTGATTTCGATCCCGAGGTCCTCGAGAAACTCATCCAGCAGCACTTCTCTCGCCTCGAGGCGCCCGCAGAGCCCCGGCGGCGCGAGATCTACACCGTTCCGGGCCACGACGAGGACCGATTCGCCATCACCACGGATCCAGAGGCCACCATGACTTCAGTCGGCGTCTACTACAAGCTGCCCAAGCGAACACAGGGCACCGTCGGCGACTACAGAAGGCAGATTGTCGAATCGCTCTACCACGGCATGGTCAACGCTCGGCTTCGGGAGCTTACCCAGGAGGCCGATCCCCCCTTTCTGTACGGGGTCTCAGCCTCGGCAGGTATCGTGCGATCGACCGATTTCTTCATCCAGGTGGCGGGAGTGCGCGAAGGGCAGGTGGTTCGCGGTCTGGAGTCACTGCTGACAGAGGCGGAGCGGGCCGATCGATTCGGTTTCACCGAGACCGAGCTGGGAAGGCTCAAGGCGGATCTGCTGCGCGGCTATGAGCAAGCCTACGCCGAAAGGGACAAGCGGCAATCAGCCTCTCTCGCCGCGGAGTACATGCGACATTTTCTCGAGGATGAGCCCATTCCCGGGATCGAAATGGAGCTCGAGATCGTGCAGGAGCTCCTGCCTACCATTTCCCTCGAAGAGCTCAACGAGCTGGCCGACGAAGCGATCCAGCAGACCAATCGGGTAGTGCTCTTGAGCGGCCCCGAAAAGGCGGACCAGCCTCTGCCCAACGAAGAGGCCCTGATGGCAGCGTTCGAGAACGTAGCCAACCGTGAGATCACGGCCTACGTCGATCGGGTCCTGGACAAGCCCCTGCTCGAGCACGAGCCCAGCCCTTCGCCAGTGGCCGAGGAGCACTTCATCGAGGAGATCGACGTCACCGAGTGGCGTCTCGAAAACGGCATCCGTGTCGTGCTGAAACCGACGGATTTCAAGAACGACCAGGTTCTCTTGACGGCGTTCAGCCCTGGCGGACATTCTCTGGTTCCCGATGCAAGGTACAGCTCCGCCGCCTTCGCCGACACCGTTGTGTCGGAAGGAGGAGTCGGCGAATTCGACGCCATCGAGCTCGAAAAGGCGATGGCAGGCAAGCTGGTCAGCGTCAGCCCCTTCATCGGAGAGCTCGAGGAAGGCGTTACCGCCAGCGCCTCGCCAGAGGATCTGGAAACCCTGTTCCAACTTGTGTATCTCTCCCTGACGGCTCCAAGGGCCGACTCCGAGGCCTTCCAGGCCTTCATGACCAGAATGGAGTCCTTCATCGAGAACCGTGAGGCTCGCCCGGAGATCGCTTTCAGTGACGAGGTGCAGACCGTCACCTATGGAGGGCATCTACGAAGACGTCCCATTTCCAAAGAGGTCCTGCAGGAGATCGATCTAGAGACCGCCCTCGGGGTCTTCCGAGATCGATTCGCCGATACCAGCGATTTCACGTTCCTCATCGTCGGGAACTTCGAGCTCGAGAGCATCCGCACCCTTGTCGAGCGCTACCTGGGCGGACTGCCCACGACAGACCGCAAGGAAACCTGGCGAGACGTTGGCGCCGACCCGGTCGAGGGAGAGCTGTCGGTCACCATGCACCGCGGCCTGGAGCCCAAGAGTCGGGTACAGCTGCTCCTTCGGGGGCCAGCAGAGTGGAGCCGCGAGAACCTGCATGACATTCAGTCCCTGGCAGCCGCGTTGCGAATCCGACTCCGAGAGGTTCTGCGCGAAGACATGGGGGCCACCTATGGCGTTGGGGAGAATGGAATCCTCGTGGACAGGCCGAAGGAGAGGTACCTCTTCGCTGTTGGCTTCGGCTGCGCTCCGGAGAACGTCGAG
>JAUWSP010000136.1 GCA_030610025.1 Acidobacteriota bacterium
CCGCCGCCTCGATCCCGTCCCTTGAACCGTACGACTCCGTTGGCCGTGACGCGCACGGGAGTCCCAGTGGGAGCACCGTAGTCCACACCGTAATGGGGTCGGTAGGTCTTGAGGATCGGGTGAAATCTACGTCCCGTGAACCGCGAAGTAATGCGGGAGAAGCGCAGAGGAGACCGTAGAAACAACTTTTGAAGGGGACGGCCTTCTGAATCGTAGTAGCCACCATCCTCGCCGAATCGATAGGCCTCCAGTAGCTTGCCGCCATTCTCATAGCTCAGCGTCAGGACATTGCCCACCCGATAGAAATTACCGTCCAGGAAGACCTCCTCGTAAAGGAGCTCGAACCGATCACCGAGTTTCAGGTCACGATTGAAGTCGAGGTCCCACTGCAGCACATCGGCCATTGCATAGGCCACCGTCGGGTGACCACCGGCCCGGCTGATAGAGGTTTCGAGGAAGTCGTCGAGCTCACCCTTGACCACCTTCACAGTCTTCGTTTCGACAAAGGGCTGCCATGCACTCTGCCACTGCCCATCCTTCTCCCAGGCAGAAACCTGACCCTTGCCACTCAACGTCAGTCGGAAGCCATCGAGCCGAGAGTTGGAGTCCACCATGGCCGCATAGCGGTCTTCGGGGCGCAGTCGGCGAGGGTCGACGTGCTTCGTCACCTCCTCTACCAGCCCGCTTGCCTCCAGCGGCTCGAAGCCCAGCGAGCCAAGAGCGTCGCTGAGCGTCTCGCCGGGTCGAAAGGCGAATTCCAACGGCAAGTCCTGCCTGCCCAGCCCACCGTCCACTCGCGCCGCCCACATCGGGTGAGCCACGACCTTGGCGGAATAGGCCTGCGTCGGCAGGAGCTTGGGCGGAGCGGCGATGAAAGCTTCGAGATTTCGAGTCGCCAGATACAGGCCAGCGGCCAGGCCCACCAACAGGCTCAGAGTTCCCAGGCGGACCCAGCTGCGCTTCACGTCGACTCTACCTTGTCCGGAAAGACGGGTCTTCAACCCAGGGTCTGTGCGATCAGGGAATCAGGATCTGATGGCAACTTGCCGGAGAATGCGGTGACCCCGTCTTTGAATATCAGCAGTCCGGGAAGATGGGTTACCGAGTATTTCTTGGAGAAGGCACCGTCGCGATCGAGGTAGATCGGAGCCTTCGGGCTCTTGCCTCGCAGGAAGCTCTCGACGGCTGCAGTGTCCTCCTGGAAATTCACCAGGATCACTCGCGCCTGACCACCCCAGCGATCCACGATGCGGTCGACTCGAGCAAAGATGTCCTTGCCTCGTGGCGACCAGGAGGCCCATACCACGACGATGACAGCACCCTGATCGAGGTCTCGCTGCTGGATCTGGCCTCCGGAGAGTCCCTCCAGAGTGTATCCGCGGCCTTGGGCTGAAGCCCGTGGTGCCGCCAGGGCGCTGACCAGGAGTACGGCGATCATACTCGCGGAGATTGCCCACCCGGCTTGTCGACCCGGAGTCCTCATCGTAGCTCTAGAGATCCACATGAAATTCGCCCTCGGTCAGGGGTCAACCCTCCCACTCCACTTCGGGATGGCGCAGACTGGTCAGGATTCTCTTCCGCAGACTCTCCGGCGCCCTGGTGCGCGTGCAACCCTTGCGAACGACGGTCAAGAGCCTACGCGTGTAGTCGATTCTTCGGGCACACTGAGGGCAAACAACGACATGCTCCTGGACAGATACCAGAAGCTCTTCCCCCAACTCGTTGTCGGTGTAGAGAAAAATGATCTCTCTGACTCTGCTGCAGTTCATCTCCGCACCTCGAGATCCTGCACGCACCCAACTCGGACGACGGGCCTGACAGGCCTCTTTCTATCTAACTGTCGTCCAGCCGGCGATATTCCTCGTGGAGCCCTCACTTCTGCTCCTTCGAGCCTTCACGCAGCTCGCTGCTGCGCATTTTGCTGGGCTCACCGGACCGCAGATAGCCGTGCTCCTTGGCATAGGTAAGCATCGCCGACTCCAGGAGCTTTCGCCCCCGATACAGCCGACTCATGACGGTCCCGAGAGGCAACTCCAGAATACCCGCGATCTCCTTGTATGAGAACCCTTCGAGGTCGGCGAGGAGCACAGCCATTCGATAGTCGGGCGGCAGGTCGTCCAGAGCGCGTTGCACATCTTCGTCCAGAACGTCTTCGAGAATCTCCTCCTCAGGGCTCTTCATCTGGCCCGTGACGTCGGAGCTCAACCTGCTCTCGAAGGCATCCTCGATCTCGGCGAAGTCGCTCTGTGGTGGAGTTTGCTGCTTCTTGCGGTAGTTGTTGATGAAGGTGTTCTTGAGAATCTTGAACAGCCAGGCCTTGAAGTTGGTGCCTTCCTCGAACTTGTCGTAGTAGCGGTAAGCCTTGAGGTAGGTCTCCTGCACGAGGTCCTCGGCATCCTGGGCGTTTCGAGTCATCCGGTAGGCGGTGTTGTAGAGGGAATCGACGAAGGGCATCGCCGCCTCCTCGAAATTCCAACCCCGCTGCTGGCTCGTGCTCTTACCCGGCATCTTCAGCGTCTCACAGATTCAATGGACTCCAGCACTAAAGCTACGCATGGACCGTGCCAGTAGTTTAGCCCGAAATCAGAGAGGCGCAAGTCAGACGCAAACCGACCGAGGCGAATCGGCCGATCAGTCTTCGATTTTCCGAGTGGATCTTCTCAGAGGAGATTCCAGGCCAGCGGCAAGATGCTCGACTTGGCGAGGTCGACGAAGATGCCGGGCAGAAGGCCCAGGATTACGGTGACGACGGCACAGAACCCTATGGCTAGAGCCAGACCGGGGGCGCGCATGAGAACGGGCGTCGTCTCCTCCGAGTCCTTCAGGTACATCTGAACCACGATAGACATGTAGTAATACAGCGAGATGGCACTGGTCAGAACTCCGATCACGGCCACCCACGTCCACCCCGCTTCGATGGCAGCCGCAAACAGATAGACCTTGCCGAAGAATCCCCCGGTTGGAGGCAATCCAGTCAGGGCGAGCAGGAAGATCAACATGCAAGCTGCCAAGAAAGGTGCCCGTCGGGCCAAACCGGCATAGTCGGACACGGTCTCGCCGGCGTATTCGCGCCGCTCCAGGAGAACCACGGTGCCGAACGCTCCCAAGGTAAAGAAAGTGTAGGCGAGCAGATAGAACATGAGCGCCCAGAGCCCGGTCTCGTTCGCCGCCAGAACTCCCAGCAGGATGTAGCCGGCATGGGCGATGGAGCTGTAGGCCAGCATTCGCTTGACGTTGGTCTGGGTCAACGCCGCGATGTTGCCCCAGATCATCGACAAAGTGGCCACTGCCGCAACGACGATCTGCCAGTCGATCACCAGCGGAGCCAGGCCCTGATAGAAGATGCGAACCAAGATGGCGAATGAGGCGGCTTTGGAGGCCACCGCCAGATAGCCGGTTACCGGAGTGGGAGCACCAACGTAGACGTCCGGAGTCCAGACGTGAAACGGCGCCGCGGAGACCTTGAAGAACAGACCGACTGCCAGAAGAACCCACCCAACCGCCGACAGCAAGTCGCCGTGCAGGATTGCTTGCGCCAGGCTCCTGGAGAGCTCCGGCAGGGCCAGTGTGTTGGTCGCGCCGTAGAGCAACGAGATTCCGTAAAGCAGGATCCCGCTGGACAGCGCTCCAAGAACGAAGTATTTGAGAGAAGCCTCGTTCGAGCGCCGCTCATGCTTGAAGTAGCCAACCAGGATGTAGCTCGACAGCGCCATCAACTCGAGCGAGATCCAGATCGATAGGAGGTTGAAGCCACTTACCATCAACATCATTCCGGTGGTGGCCAGCAGTAAGAGGGAGTAGTACTCTCCCGCCCGGTAGCCCCCCTCCTCGATGACCCTGACGGACAGAAAGACCGTCAGGGCGGTTGCGATCAGAAAGAGCACCTTCCAGTAGAGGGCGTATCCATCCAGCACGAACATCCCGGCCAGGATGGGCGCACCCATCGTCGCCTGTCCCTGTGTCCAGACCACCAGGATCGTCGCGACGGCCAAGCCGACCAACGATGCCACGGCCGCCATACGGCTGCCGATTCCACGACCCATGGTTCCGGCAATCAGCAACGCCATGCCGAAGATGGCCAGCACCATCTCTGGTAGAAGCAGCCAGAACTCCTGGGGCGCTATGGGAGTCATCTAGTTAGTCCTCGACCTCGGCAACCAGATCCGCATCAGCGGATGGCTCGCCGTCATCCGCTACCGCTGCGGCGTACTCGGGGTCCACTTTCTGCACGATGTAGTCGACCGGCTTCTCCATGATTTCGAAGAAAGGCTTTGGATAGAGGCCGATCCAGAAACACATGGCGACGATCGGCAGCAGGTAAGCGAGCTCGCGACCATTGAGATCATCGAGGCCTTTGTTCTCCGGATTCTTGAGTGGTCCAAAAAAGACCCGTTGGTACATCCAGAGCATGTAGGCAGCGCCCAGCACGATTCCGATGACAGCCAGCAGGGCCCACCACCAGGTTCGATTGAACACACCGACCAGAATCGTGAACTCACCGATGAAACCGTTCAGCGTCGGCAAGCCGATGGAGGACAGCGTGATGACCATGAAAATAGTCGCAAACAGAGGCATCTCGGAAGAGATCCCTCCATAGTCCGCGATCATTCGCGTATGCCGTCGCTCGTAGATGACTCCGACCAGCAGGAAGAGCGCGCCCGTAGAGAGCCCATGATTGATCATCTGCAGCACGCCGCCATTGATGCCGGCTGTGTTGAGGGAGAAGATACCCAGCATCACGAAGCCCAGATGGCTCACCGATGAATAGGCCACCAGCTTTTTCATGTCCTTCTGCGCCATGGCAACCAGGGCTCCGTACAGGATCCCGACGATTGACAGGCCGGCCAGCCACGGTAGTAACCGTATCGTCGCGGCGGGGAGAATCGGCAGCGAGAAGCGGACGAAGCCGTAGGTTCCCATCTTCAACAAGACCCCAGCCAGGATGACCGAACCTGCTGTGGGAGCTTCCACGTGAGCATCGGGCAGCCATGTGTGGAAGGGAAACATCGGCACCTTGATGGCAAAGCCGACGAAGAACACCAGGAAGATCCAGAACTGGAGGTCAGGTGGAATCTGTGAAGAGATCTCGTGGAATTGCGGGATGAAGAAGCTGCGTGGATTGCCCAGACCTCCCCAGCCCATCAGGCCGGTGCTGTTGTAGAAATACAGCGCCAGGATGCCGAGCAGCATGAGGACCGAACCGACCAGGGTATAGAGGAAGAACTTGATGGCCGCGTAGAGCCTTCGCGGTCCTCCCCAGATTCCGATCAAGAAGTACATGGGCACCAACATGACTTCCCAGAAGACATAGAACAGGAAGAAGTCCATGGCCATGAATACACCCAACATGCCGGTCTGCAGGAGCAGCATGAAGATGTAGTACTCCTTCTCCCTCACCTGGATCGCACTCCAGGATGAGAGGACTGCGGCCACACCCAAGAAGGTGGTCAACAGCACCAACAAAACGGCGATACCGTCGACCCCGAACTCGTAGCGCGCCCCGACCGCCTCGATCCAGTTGGCGCTCTCCCGAAACTGGAACAGCTCGCCCTGGCGCTCGAAGGCGAACCAGAGTGGTACCGAGACGACGAAATCGATGGCGACCACCATGGTGGCGAAGCGTTGGATCGCGAGATTGTTGGTGCCTCGCATGAACAACATGATGATCACCGCTCCTGCCAGGGGCAGGTAGCAGATGATGCTGAGAATCGGAACTTGAAGCACCCAGTCGAACATGACTTACCCTCGTTTCACCTAGCTCTGCAGCGCAACCACGACATAGAAGAAGACCAGAACGAACATCCCTACTGCGATCACCATGGCGTACTGGGAGACCACTCCGGTCTGCAAACGACGGAACACTCGCGATCCGAACTGCAGGACCCAACCCGTGAGATTCACCAATCCATCGACCACGTACTTGTCGAAGAACCCAGACAGATAGGCAGCGGCAACGGTCACATGGCGCGTGCCGTTGACCAGGAAACCATCAATAAACCCCGCGTCGAAGCGAAACAGGTTGCGGGCTGTTGACCAGGTGCCTTGCACCACCGTTCGATCGTAGAGCTCGTCGACGTAGTACTTGTTGAGCAGCAGGCGATGCACGCCAGGGAATCGCTCTGCCCACCACTCACCACCCGCCAGCCCCTTGGAGCCTCCGTAGGTCCGCCAGGCGAGGAAAATGCCGATGCCGGCAACCGCCACGGAGAGCGCCATCAGCACGAGCTCGAGGCCCAGGCTGGCATGATGCGCCTCGCCGTGCCCACCCACCGCATGGACGACCGGCTCCAGGAAGTGACCGAACCAGTTCCAATCCCACTCACCCAAACGGGGAAGGCCGACCCAGCCCGAGATGACCGCACCGATGGCGAGCACGACCAGCGGAAGGGTCATCACCGGCGGCGACTCGTGAACATGGTCCCACTCCTCCTGTGTACCCCTGAACTCGCCATGAAACGTCATGTAGAGGAGGCGGAACATGTAGAAGGCTGTCAATCCGGCCGTGATCAAGCCAACCCCCCAGAGGATCTTGTGGCTCCCGAAGGCCGCCGCCAGGATCTGGTCTTTGCTGAAGAACCCGGCCAGAAGCGGCACACCCGCTATCGCCATGGTTCCTGCGACGAAGGTCCAGTAGGTCACAGGCAGCATCTTGCGCAGCCCACCCATCCGACGCATGTCCTGCTCTCCACCGACAGCGTGGATCACTGAGCCGGACCCCAGAAAGAGCAAGCCCTTGAAGAAGGCGTGAGTCATGAGGTGGAAGATCGCCACCGAGTAGGCCCCCACGCCGGCAGCCAGAAACATGTAGCCCAACTGAGAAACGGTCGAGTAGGCCAGTACTTTCTTGATGTCGGTCTGAGCCAGCGCGATCGTGGCAGCGAAGATAGCCGTCAAGCAGCCCACGACGGCCACGACTCCGGAGATCCCCGGGGCCAGTTGGTAGACGATGTTCGCCCTGGCAATCATGTAGACACCCGCCGTCACCATGGTGGCGGCGTGGATCAGGGCCGAGACCGGGGTCGGGCCAGCCATCGCATCGGGCAACCAGACGTAGAGCGGGATCTGGGCGCTCTTGCCGGTGGCTCCGATAAAGAGAAAGAGAGCCACGAAGCTCGCCAGCGTCAGACCCATGACGAACGGCGA
>JAUWSP010000439.1 GCA_030610025.1 Acidobacteriota bacterium
AAATGGAGGTGGGCGTGCGCGCCGACCACCACTAGTCGCCCGATGACATCGCCGAGTGCCACCACCTGTCCCACCACGACATCGATCTCGGCCAGCTGCGCATCGCGATCCGAGGTGCTCGCACTCATCGGCTCGAAGGCGTAGTTCAACCCGTGCGTGTGGTCATACGCGTAATCCACCGCTACGTTGACCTGCCAGTATCCGTTGCCGGGGTTGAAGTAGGGGTCCACATTGGTCACCACGCCGGGTGCCGCGGCATGGAAGACGGCAAGGTCCTGATTCGGCGTGAAGTCGAGGCCGTCGTGGGTCTGGGTCGGCGGATCCCAGGGACAGTTGCCACTGTCGCAGTAGGGCCACAAGAGACCAAGGATTTGCGACTGGTCCGCATAGGGCGGCAGGTCGAGGATCGAGTGACTCGTGCCCGACCACGCTCTCAGATCGCCGGTCTCGAAGCCATCCGCGAACAGCGACTCTTCCCAGGATTCCGAATCCTCGAACTGTCCACCAAACAGAATACCGCTCGTGAACAGCCATGCCGCGAGCAGCAACCATAGGACCCGTGTTGCGCGCATGTCGAGACCTCCTCTCGAGGTTGCTTTCAGCCTACACCCTGGTGACGCGGCCTTCAACAAAGCTGGCGAGCCAGCCCCCTCCCGTGTGCGCTTTCGAGCTTGCGAGTCCCACAATCGGACTTTCAAGCGAGCCCGACATGCCTTACATTCTGGATTCTTGATATCCAACTCGTGGCACCTGCCTTGCAGATCCAGAGGAACGCCCTGAAGACGGAGGCGACTTCATGAAGAGCCTATTGACGGATCTGCGCTTCGGCATTCGTACCCTACTCAAGACACCCACACTGTCGGCTGTGGCGATTCTCTCCATGGCCATCGGGATCGGAGCCATTACAGCGATCTTCAGCGTGCTCCACGGCGTAGTACTGCAACCGCTGCCGTATCCCGACTCCCCGCAACTGGTGCACATGTGGATCCAGTGGCCGGAGTTCGGGGGCGCCATCTCGGACGCTGATCTGATGACGTGGGCAGAGACCAAGCAACGTTTCGCTGCGGTCGGTGCCTACGATCGTGAATCCGACGGCTTCACGCTGATCACCGCCGCGGGACCGCAGATCGTCGATGGCTCCTGGTTGAGCCAGACCATGCCGGCGGTCCTGGGGGTGGAGGCAGTCGTCGGTCGGACCTTCGCACCCGATGACGAATCGGCGGCCCTCATCAGCCACCGTCTGTGGATGGAGAGGTTCAGCGGTTCCGAGAGGGTCCTGGGAGATGGGATCGAACTGGACAGCCGACCGTTCACCATCGTCGGGGTGATGCCACCGGGATTCGCCGTACCCGGCCAGGAGAAGGAAGATGTCTGGCCGCTGCTCGAGATCGACCTCCCACCCAGACAGGGCCCCTTCTATCTGAGCGGCGTGGGAAGACTCGCGGCGGGCGTCGACCTGGCGGATGCGAGGGACGACCTGCTCCGCACTCAGGCGGCTCTACAGGAACGCTTCCCGGATGCCTCAGAGAATTGGCGCTACGAAGTGGAGCCACTGAGGCAGGCCGTGGTGGGAAACACGAACACCACGCTCTGGCTCCTCATGGGCGCCGTCTCTCTGGTGCTCCTCATCGCAATTGGCAATGTAGCGAGTCTCCTTCTGTCACGCTCCACAGCACGAACCCGCGAGATGGCCACCCGCGCAGCGCTGGGAGCCGGGCCGACTCGCCTCATTCGGCAACTGATGACCGAAGCGGCAGTGCTGGGGCTGATCGGCTCTATGGCCGGCCTCGCCCTGGCTTTCTGGGGCGTGCGCTTGATCTCCGTTGTCGGGGTTTCCTTCGTACCCAGAATTCATGAGGTCGAGGTCAATCTCACCGTCCTCGCTTTCACTCTCGTGCTGGGCGTAGCAGCAGGTGTCTTCGCGGGCCTGGCTCCGGCGATTCAGATTCCATGGCGCAAGCTCGGACAACATATACGAGAGAGTGGCACCACCAGCTCCGCCGGAGGCGCCTCGACTCGCTTGCGTCAGGCACTCGTTATCGGCGAGTTCGCTCTAGCCTTTACTGTCATCACCTCAGCAGGACTGCTTCTGCGAAGCATGATTCTGCTCCAGCACGAGGATCTCGGCTTCCCAACGCAGGGACTGCTGACCTGGAGGATCGACCTGCCCGAAGAAACCTATGGAGATTCCTCCGCGTGGGTGGCGTTCTTTGACCGACTCGATGAGAACCTGAGGTCCGTTCCAGGGGTCACGGGTGTCGGCTTCTCCACCTCGCTGCCGCCCAACGAGCTGAGGATGACCAACAACTACAACGTCGAAGGAGACGAGCCGAGCCCCGGCGGCCAGCACCAGACAGCAGAATGGATGCTGGCAAGCGAGGGTTACTTCAACACTCTCGGCATTCCGGTCGTCAGCGGTCGTTTCTTCACTGCCGACGACAGACCAGGAAGCACGAGCGTCGCCGTGGTCAACGAGACTTTCGCGAGCCGTCATTTTTCCGGTCGCGATGCGGTCGGGTCTCGATTCCAGGGAGGCAACTTCGATCCTGATGGCAATTGGCTGACTATCGTGGGGGTCGCGGTAGACGTGCCCTACGACTCCGGCGCAGCAGGAGGGGTCGCACCCACCGTCTACACACCCTTCCTGCAGAATCCCTGGCGTGGGCTCTTCACCTCGGTGCGCACCTCGAGCAGTGACCCGACAGCCCTTGTGCCAGCAATCCGAAGAGTCGTCTCCGACCTCGATCCCCGGATTCCGATCCGAGACCTGGCTCTCATGGACGAGCGCGTCAGGAGATCCGAGGCACCGGCCCGGTTCAGAACGCTGCTGTTCTCGATTCTCGCTGTGGTCGGCCTCGTGCTGGCAACCTCTGGGATCTACGCGGCCATGGCCTACAGCGTAATTCGGCGACGGCGCGAGATCGCCATCCGGATGGCTCTCGGCGCCGACACCGCGACAACCCTGAAGAGCATTCTTCTACGCGGCTTCAGGATCTCGATGCTCGGCCTGGGCCTGGGTCTCGTAGGTAGCCTGATCCTGACTCGGAGTCTGCGCTCGGTGCTCTACGAGGTCAGTCCGATGGATGCGACCACGCTTGTCGGGGCAGCGACTCTACTGGCAGCTGTCGCCTTGGCAGCATCCCTGTTGCCCGCCCTCTCGGCCACTCGCACCGATCCGGCCGACGTCCTGAGGGACGAGTAGGCAATCTCGCTTAGTTCTTGCTTCCAGTTAGGATTGACCGGCGAGGACATTCATGAAGCTCGATGGGCGTCGCATCTCGTCGTTTGCACTGGCTGTAGTCTTCACAACCGCACCGGGCCCTGCACTGGCAGGACAGGAGCCTTCCTTCGTGCCTTCGGGTGGAGCCTATCTTGGGCAGGCGCCGCCAGGACTGTCACCGCAGATCTTTGCCCCAGGGGTGATTTCCTCCGAGGCGCCTGAGTTCCATCCTGCCTTCAGTCCGGACGGCAAGCGGATCT
>JAUWSP010000193.1 GCA_030610025.1 Acidobacteriota bacterium
AAGAAGCTCCAGAAGAGCATCCGAGAGATCTTTCACCTGGCGGCGGTCTACGATCTGAGTGTCGATCGGAGTCTCGGCATGAGGGTCAACGTGGACGGCACCCGACACATGTTGGACTTCGCCGCGGACTGTGCCAGCCTCGAGCGATTTCAGTACGTCAGCACGTGCTACGTGAGCGGGCGCTACGCCGGAATCTTCCGAGAGCAGGATCTGGTCAAGGGGCAGAAGTTCAACAACTACTACGAAGAGACCAAGTACCTGGCGGAGCTGGAGGTCCAGAAGCGAATGATCGCAGGTCTTCCGGCCACGATCTATCGGCCGGCGATCGTCGTCGGGAATAGCCGAACCGGTGCCACCCAGAAGTACGATGGCCCCTACTACGTGATGCGCTGGCTCCTGCGCCAGCCGTTCGTGGCCTTACTCCCGGTCTTGGGCGACCCCACCACGGTCCGAGTCAATCTGGTGCCGAGTGACTTCGTGGTGGATGCCATGGTGGAGTTGAGCTCCCAGGACAAGTCGCTGGGCAAGGTGTATCAGTTGGCCGACCCGAATCCGTTGACGGTGGATGAGTTGATTCGTGAGCTGGGCCGAGCCACGGGCCGAGTGGTGATCCGTGTGCCGGCTCCATGGGAAGCCTCGAAAATGGCAATCGACTACCTACCGGGCGTCTACCGGCTGATGCAGATCCCGTCCTCGGCACTCGACTACTTCGTGCATCCCACCCACTACACCTGCGACAACACCCTGGAGGATCTGGCCGGGACCGACGTCGAGCTGCCCAGTTTCATGGGGTACCTCGATCGGCTCGTTCAGTTCGTCAAGAAGCACCCGGAGATCGGCTCCGACGCGATGGTGTAGGGCAGGGACTTGGGTCCATGGCCCTGGGCTCCAGGTGCCGCCTACAGAAGAGAAGGTTGCTGTTGCAGGGCTAGAAAGCGGTGTTCGAGGCAATCCGATGACCCAGCAAGCGACGCTAGTCGAAGTGCGTGACATCTGCTTCGGTTACGAGCGAAAGCCGGTGCTCGAAGCCGTTTCGCTGGAGATCTTCTCTCGCGACTTTCTGGCGATCATCGGACCCAACGGTGGTGGCAAGACGACCCTGGTCAAGATTATCCTCGGGCTGTTGCGCCCCTGGTCCGGCTCGGTGACGGTGAACCTGTCGGGTCGCCGCGGCGCTATCGGCTACGTGCCCCAATTTGCCGACTTCGATGAGAGCTTTCCCTTGAAGGTCTTCGACGTCGTTCAAATGGGACGCCTCGGTGCGCGAGGTCCGCGGCGCTTCTATTCGCAGGACGACAATCGCGAGGTCGAGAAGGCGTTGGATCGGTTGGGGCTCGGCGCCGTCGAAGGTGCCTATATAGGAGACCTCTCTGGAGGTCAGTTGCAGCGCACCCTGATCGCTCGAGCGCTCGTCGGCCAACCCGAGATCCTGTTCCTCGACGAGCCCCTGGGTTCCATCGATCCGGAATCCCGGGTCGCAGTGATCGAAGCTTTGCGGGAGCTGCATGGACGGATTCCAGTCGTGGTGATCACCCACGACATCACGCCATTCGCCGGTCTGGTGGAGCAGATAGCCTGCGTCAACCGCGAGCTTTACTACCATCCTGGCTCCGAGCTCACCGAAGAGATGTTGGTCCAGGTGTATGGCTGTCCGGTCGAGCTGGTGGCCCACGGCGTACCTCACCGGGTGCTGGGAGAGCACCGGCACTAGCGCGACCTTCTCACCAGCGTTCTACTGCAAGACCGAATATGCCCGAACCTACTACGTTTTCCGCCCTCATCCCTCCTCGCCGTACTTCAAGTACGCCTGCGGGGGCTTCGGTTGTCAGGCCTTGTATCTCCAGACATCTTCGCCCTTTCGCTACGAAGCTGGTGAGAAGGTCGCGCTAACACCATGTCGACGCTTGCAGAGCTCTGGGCCTACGACTTCATTCGTCAGGCGATCTACGCGGCCCTGCTGGCCAGCGTCTTGTGTGGTGTCATCGGTACCTTCGTGGTGGTCAAGCGACTGGTCTTCATCAGCGGGGGAGTCAGCCATGCCGCCTTCGGAGGGCTGGGTGTTTGCTACTACCTGGGTGTCGAGCCCCTTCTCGGGGCGGGAGTCGTGGCCATCGTGTCGGCGTTGTTCGTGGCCGCCAGTGGTCGCCGATGGGGCCGCTCTCAGGATGCCGTCATCGGGATACTCTGGAGTGTCGGGATGGCGGTCGGCGTGGTCTTCGTAGCTCTGAGCCCGGGTTATGCGCCGAATCTCATGACCTATCTTTTCGGCAACATCCTGACGGTGAGCCACGGGGCCGTGATGGCCACGTTTGTCTTCACCGTCGTGGTACTCGGATTCGTACTGATGTTCTTCAAGGAGTTCGTTGCGGTGTCCTTCGATGAGGAGTTCGCACGGGTTCAGGGGGTGCCGGTGGGGGTCTTCATGGCGATCCTCATGGTGATGGTGGCGCTGGCCGTGGTACTGCTGATTCAGCTGGTGGGAATCATCCTGGTGATCGCGCTGCTCACCATTCCGCCAGTGATCAGTCTTACGCTGACTCGCAGCTTTGTTTCGGTGATTCTACTCTCGGCTCTCATCGGTGCCGTGATGACCCTGGGTGGTCTGGTGCTGTCCTATGTCTTCGATCTTCCCTCCGGGCCGACGATGGTTCTGCTCGGGGCGCTCTTGATGCTCCTGGCCTATGTCTGGCAGCGCATCGTCCGCGGCGACCCAGGCAGATCACCCGAAGGACCGAAGGTGGATTCGCAAGACGCGGCGGCGTCCACGTCATAGGTAGTCACCTACGATGCGAGTCACAGCCAGTCTGGCAGCCATCCTGTTACTCCTGAGTCTTGTTGGTTGCGGGAGCTTCGAGTCGACCGAGATCGGTCGGTCTCGCGACGTCGAGGAGGAGTTGGTCTTGAGGGTCGCCACCTTCAATATAGAGGATCTGCGAACCTCGGAGCTGCTGGATCCAACCCGCCCACGTCCCAGATTGGCAGCCGCCCTGCTGCAGCAGATTCGACCCGACATCGTGCTAATCAACGAGATCGCCTATGACCAGCCAGGGGCGCCGGGTTGGATCGAAGGTCAGGAACCCGGTCAGAATGGCCAGAGATTTGCCGATCTGTTCCTTGCCGAGTCTCAGGGCGATGGTCTCGAGCCGATTCGGTACAAGTCCTTCATGAGACCCGTGAACACCGGTGTTGCCAGCGGTCTGGATCTGGACAACGACGGCCGGGTCTCCCTGGAGCCACCGGGCCGGAACGGTGATGACAGGCAGGATGAGCAAACCGCAGCCGATCGCGCCTATGGGCAAGACGCCTGGGGCTTTGGGACGTTTCCGGGACAGTATGGTATGGCGCTGCTGGTCAGGGAAGGCCTGGAAATTCTGGAAGAAGAAGTCCGTACCTTTCAACGACTGGCATGGAGTCGGATGCCAGGCGCCTTGCAGCCCGAGGATCCTGCCACGGGCCAGGGTTGGTATTCACCCGACGAGTGGAGTGTTGTACGGCTGAGCTCCAAGAGCCACTGGGATGTCCCGGTTCGGCTGCCAGCCGGCGTGGCCCTCCATGTTCTTGCCAGCCATCCGACACCGCCGGCCTTCGACGGCCCGGAGATGCGCAACAGGAAGCGGAATCACGACGAGATCCGGTTCTGGGCCGACTATCTCGAGGGTGAGGACTACATCCAGGATGATGCCGGACGGACCGGTGGGCTACCGGACGACAGGCTCTTTGTTCTGCTAGGTGATCTCAACGCCGACCCCGAAGGGGGCAACTCCCTTGACGAGGCGGTCGACAGACTCCTCGGGCTCGGCCGTGTGAACAGCGCCTTCATACCCGAGGCGGGTTCATCCACCGCGGCCGAGCTCCCACACCTGGGTCCTGAAGACACGGCAGGCTGGGGTCTTCGCGTCGATTACGTTCTGCCGTCGGCGGATCTGGAAATCCTCGACGGAGGGGTATGGCGACACCACGGCGCAGAAGGGGTCGAGGTCAGCGACCACTTTCCGGTCTGGCTGGATATTGCCGTGCCGATCATCGACGAGCCCTAGCATGGACAGAGCAGTCGCAAACCTCTATTGAACCCTGGAGAGCGCTTGATGATAAAGCCCATTCTGAGGCAATCCGTGGCGCCTCGATTCTGTCTTCGACCCTGATGCGGAATCGACGGCAGAGGGTAGTCCGGGTACCGGCATGGATCCTTGGCCTGGGTGCCGTCCTGGTGGCAGGTCTGGTGCAACATGCGGCTCCCCGCCGAGCGCTGGCCGGTGTTCTACCCCTGGTCGTCACTGTCAGTGTGCCGCCTCAGGCATATTTCGTGGAGCGAATCGGTGGCGAGCGTGTGGTGGTGAATGTCATGGTGCCGCCCGGCGCCTCTCCAGCTACCTATGAGCCTTCTCCACAGCAGTTGGTGGCCCTGGGTAGGTCGCGACTCTATGTGGCGGTAGGTCACCCGGATTTCTTGTTCGAACGGCGCCACCTGGAGAGTCTTCAAGGGGCCAATCCCCTGATTTCGATTCTGGATATGTCGGCAGGCACAGAGGCTGTCTGCCAGGCAGGGCAGGGTCGAGCTTTCGACGACGATCCCCACATCTGGCTGGACCCACGGCGGATGCGCTCGGCGGCCTCCAACATCGAAGCGGAGTTGGCCCGATTGGATCCCGACGGAGCCCCGCAGTATCGGCAGAACCTGACAGATCTGCTGTCGGACATGGATCGGCTGGATAGCGAGATCAACCAGCTGATGGCAGGTCTCGAGGGTCGACGATTCTTGGTCTTTCACCCGGCGTGGAGCCATTTCGCGTGCGAGTACGGCTTGCTGCAGATGGCCATCGAAGCCGAGGGCAAGGAACCCGGTCCGGCACAACTCGTGGCCACCATCGAAGAGGCACGCGACGAGGGAATTCGGGTGGTCTTCGTGCAGAAGGGCTTCTCAGATCGGAGCGCCAAAGTGATCGCTGCAGAGCTCGGAGCCCAGGTCGAATCGTTGGATCCTCTGGCTCGAGATTGGCTCGACAACCTGCGCTTGTCCGCCGGCCAGATTGCGGCCGCGATCCGCTGATCCAGACGCAGTGGGCCATGCTACGATGGCTCGGGCTGAGGGCGCCGCTGATGCGATCGCCACGAGATCAATCCGAGCTCTGGACTGGCCATGTCTGGCCGAGTCCGTCATCAAAGGTCAATTCACAGGCAGTTTGACGGGAGGTCGCCATGCCGGACACCCATCACATTCCGCTGCTGTTCTACGTGCTGGCGCTGTTGGCTCTGATCTATTTCGGCTACAACATGCGACTGCTGTTTACCGTTCGGGTCGGCAAGGAGGAGAAGTACCGCCATCTACGGCCGTTCTCGAGTCTCGCCAACGCCCTGACTTTCGGGGTAGGTCAGCGAAAGGTTCTCAATCGGAGGTTCACCTATGCCTCGGTGATGCATTTCTGCCTGGGCTGGGGTTTCATCGAGCTCTTTTTCGCCACCACCGTGGATTTCTTCGTCACGCGTGGATGGTTCGTGAGCTATCTGCCGGCCAAGGACACGCCCTGGTTCGCGGCGCTCAACGATCTCGGTGGCCTCCTGCTGCTGGTCGGCATCCTGATGGCTCTCTTCCGGCGCAGTTTCTCGAAGCCCGAGCCGCTGCCACAGGACTCCTTCCGGGGGCGAGGCAATTTCCTCGGCGACACCGGCATTCTCCTGTTTCTGCTCGTTCTCGTCTTGGGAGGGTTTCTCTCCGAGGCGGCCCGCCTGGCCGTCGAGCAGCCAAGCACGGCTGTCTACTCGTTCATCGGCTGGCCTCTTTCGGGGCTTGCGTCGTACTCCGCCTGGGCGGGAGTCGAGCGCGGCCTTTGGTGGGGACATGCCATCACATCACTGCTGTTCGTCGCCATACTGCCGCTGACGAAGATGTTTCACTCGGTGGCGGTCATCGTGAATGTGGCCCTGACCGATGTGAAGAGCCTCGGGCTCGTGAGACCGATGCAC
>JAUWSP010000012.1 GCA_030610025.1 Acidobacteriota bacterium
AGCCCGCAACAGCTCGAGGAGGTCGAAGGCCTCGGCCCCAAGACAGCCAAGGCCATTCTGGCGTGGGCCGCCGACCAGGCGAAATCCCTGCAGCAGGCGAAAACCGAGGACTCAGCAGCAACCGAGCCTGAGGCCGAGCTTGCCGCAGCGGTGATGGATGAAGGGGACGACTTCATGGCTGCATTGAGCCAAGCTCTGGCAGAGGCTGAGAAGGGCGAGGCCGACGCCGCGGCGATGGCGGAGGCACCCGTCGAAGAACCTTCGACAGAGCAAGAACGGCCTGCTTCGGACAAGCAGACCGGCGAAGAGTGAAGCAGGTAGCAATCGTTGGCTGAACGGTACTGGGGAGCTTCATAGGAAATGGGAAAGATTCGGGTCAGAGATCTGGCGCAGAAAATGGGCGTCCCAGAACAGGATCTCCTGTTCAAGCTGAAGTCCATCGGCGTCCGACTGGATGAAGAGAACCCCGAGATCGATACCGGTGTGATCCAGGCGATCCTGGAGGGCAAGAGACTTCCACAACCTCGCGAAGTAATCCTGAGGGATGCGGAGGCCAAGGCGAGCGCCACGACTGCCGCCCCCCGACGACGCCCTGCACCGAGACGAATGCCGACCAGCCCCGTGCGTCCTGGCCGGCGGCGTCCGATGATTCAAAGGGTAGAGCCTCGGATCAAGACACTTCCGGGCACCGAGCCTCCCAAGGTCGACAAGCCCCCTGTCGAGGTGAGCCCTGTACCTCCCGAGGTCACGGCTTCACAAGAGACCGGGCAGACGACCGCGGTCCCTCCAACATCCGCCACTGCCGCCCCGACGGTGGAGGCCGGAACAGCCGGGTCTCCTGTCAGCAAGGATTCCCTGACTCCTGGCGCTGCTACCAAGAGCGCGACGACACCCTCCATCCTGGCCGACGGCAAAGCCGCTTCGCGGGGCAAGGGAGCCAAGCCAGGCCTGACCAAGATCGACCTGTCGAAGGGACGAAGTCAGCGGCGAGCGGAGCGTAGAAAGTCAGACAGCGCCGGGGCTGGGCAGGTCCTGACCTTCAAGACCTCGGCCCCCGACGCACCCATCACACTGTCGGAGGGGATGACCGTCCGAGAATTCGCCGACAAGCTCGGAGTCAAGGCGAAGGATCTCATCCAGGTCCTCCTCAGGCGCGGAGTCATGGCCACCATCAACCATGTGCTGGAGACCGATCTGGCTCTGGAAATTGCCGAACAGCATGGCATTGAAGCCTCGGTGGTCACGTTTGAAGAGGAAATGCAGCTGCAACAGGGGCAGGCCCTGGACCCCGAGGAGGAAGGAGCTACCACACCTCGTGATCCCGTCGTCACCATCATGGGACATGTCGACCATGGCAAGACGACACTCCTCGACGCCATCCGATCCTCGAAGATCACGGAGAGCGAGTTCGGCGGCATAACCCAACACATCGGCGCCTATCAGGTCGAAGTCAATGGCAAGAAGATCGTATTCCTCGACACACCTGGTCACGAGGCCTTCACGATGATGCGCGCCAGGGGTGCGCGATCCACCGATATCGTGGTTCTCGTGGTGGCTGCGGACGACGGAGTCATGCCCCAGACTGTCGAGGCCATCGATCACGCGCGAGCTGCTGGTGTGCCGATCATCGTCGCCATCAACAAGATCGACAAGACCGATGCCAACTCTGACCGAGTCAAGAAGGAGCTCGCAGAGCACGATCTGGCTGTCGAGGATTGGGGTGGCGAGACCGTTGCAGTTCCGATCTCCGCTCTCAAGAACGAAGGCATCTCCGAGTTGATGGAGATGATCCTCCTGACTGCGGATCTGGCGGACTTGAAGGCCAACCCGGGCCTCCCGGCCCAGGGTGTCGTTCTGGAGGCGCGAAAGGAAGTCGGTCGCGGCATCGTCGCAACCGTGTTGGTGCAGGACGGGGCCATGCAGCGTGGCGACATCTTCGTAGCAGGCGCGACATGGGGCCGGATCCGCTCCATGATGGACGACCTGGGTCAGAAGATTCAGGAAGCCGGACCGGCCACTCCAGCCGAAGTTACGGGTTTCGGCACCGTCCCGGAGGCCGGCGATCTCTTCCAGGTGGTCGAAGAGGAGGCCAAGGCCCGCGCCATCTCCGAGTTCCGCCACCACGAGAAGCGTATCCGAGAGCTCGCACCGAGCATCGGGAAAACCTCTCTCGAACAACTGTTCAGCCAGCTACAGCAGGGTGAGAGCAAGGAGCTGCCCATCGTCCTGAAGGCCGATGTCAAGGGCTCGGTCGAGGTCCTGCGAGACACCCTCACCAAGCTATCAACCGACCAGGTCAAGCTGCAGGTGATTCGCGCGGCGGTGGGTGCTATCACGACCGACGACGTGATTCTCGCCTCAGCCTCGGGAGCGGTGGTGGTCGGTTTCAACGTGCGGCCAGAGCGCAAGGCGATGGACTTGGCGGTCCAGGAAGAAGTCGACGTTCGCCTGCACACCGTCATCTATGAGTTGAGTGATGAAATCCGCAAAGCGATGGTCGGTTTGCTCGAACCTACTTTCAAGGAGGTACAGACCGGACGGGCGGAGGTCCGCGAGACCTTCAGCGTCCCCAAGCTGGGCGTCGTCGCCGGCTGCCATATCGTCGAGGGCGTCATTCCTCGCAGCGCTTCGGTACGACTCCTGCGAGACAACATCGTGGTCTACGAAGGCAAGATCGGCTCCCTGCGGCGGTTCAAGGATGACGTCTCCGAGGTCCGCACAGGATTCGATTGCGGCATCCGTCTAGATCGCTATCAAGATGTCAAACCCGGAGACACGATCGAGGCATTCGTCCAAGAAGAGGTCGCTCCATCTCTCTGAGGCCGGTAGAGCAGCACACATTCTCCAACTGAAACAACGCTGCAGAGAGCTCGTCGAGCCGGCAGAGTGACTTCTACAGAGAACGGCACGTAGAAGCGCAGTTGGTAGGAACGGGTATCCACGAGGTGTCAACATGGTTGTCGTCGTCTCGGTTTTCGAGCTACACATCCCGGAAGGACGCAGCCTCAAGCAGAAACGACGCGTTATCAAGGGCATCATGGAACGAGTTCACCACCGCTACAGGGTTTCCATCGCCGAGACCGATTACCATGACCTGCATCAGCGAGCCGAAATCGCAATTGCCGCAGTTCACCGCTCTCGGTCCGAGATGGAGCGAATGTTGCAAGGTATCCGCAACCTCGTCGAGGAGACGCCAGGGGCTATGTTGCTCTCATGGGATCCTCAGTACCTGGAGAGTGCTGGATGAGCCGTCGAACACACATGGTCGAGGACCTGTTGCGAACCGAGATCTCGCAGATCATCCTGCGTCGGATCCAGGATCCGCGGGTGACGATGGCCTCCGTTTCGGCGGTGGACGTCAGCCCCGACCTGAAGCGGGCCATCGTCCAGGTCTCCGTCCTCGGGACCGACGAAGAGCGTGAGGCCAGTATCGAGGCTCTGCGGCACGCCCAGGGGTTCATCCGATCCTGTCTTGCCAAGGGCCTGAAGCGAATGCGTATCATCCCCGAGTTGCTCTTCGAGCTTGACCGGGGGGCAGAGTACAGTCAGAAAATCAGTGACCTGTTGGAGAAACTTGATGACCACGAACACGAAAGCACCTGAGAACCTTCTCAAGAAACTACGCTCCGGACATCGCTATGTCATCACGAGCCACATCAATCCTGACGGAGACGCCATCGGCTCGTCATTGGGTCTCGTCCGCATCCTGAGGAACATCGGCAAGGGCGCTGTCGTTTGGAGCAGGGACGAGCCTCCCAAGCTCTACCGATCGCTGGCTGGCAGCGACCGCATGCACGTCGGCCCCGAACCACCGGCCGGTTTTCCCGAGTCCTTCGACGGCGCCATCGTTCTGGAGTGCCCAACCCTGGATCGTTGCGGATTGGAGGAGCATCTGGCCGACATGTCGATCATCAATATCGATCATCACCTGGGCAACGAGCACTACGGCGAGGTCAACTGGGTCGACACCGCCGCTCCCTCTCTCGGAGAGATGATCTACCGCCTTTCGCAGGGCTTGATGGTCAACCTCGATCAGGAGACGGCCACCGCCCTCTACCTCACACTGGTAACCGACACCGGGGGCTTCCGGTTTGCCAATTCGACTCCCGCTGCCTTTTCGGCCGCGTCTGCATTGGTCACCGAGGGGGCGCATCCCGAACAGGTCGCCCACTGGCTCTACGAAAGCCAGCCGGAGTCCGCTGTTCGTCTACTCGGAGAGATGCTCAAGACGCTGGAAATCCATGGTGAACGAATTGCAACGGCAATCGTCACCCAGGAAATGTTCGATACTGCCGGCGCCTCTTCGAGCGACACCGAAGGCCTGATCGATCATCCTCGCTCGATTGCCGGTGTAGACGCCGTAGCCCTGATTCGACAAGTCGATGAGGAGCATTTCAAAGTATCGTTACGCAGCCGCGGCGACATCGACGTTGAGAAGCTGGCTCGCCAGAATGGTGGTGGCGGACACCGGAATGCCGCCGGCTATATGGCTGACGGTCCGATCGCAGATCTGCGCGAGAAAGTTGTCAAAGCGCTCCAGGCTGCCCTGAGTTGAACTCATGCTCGATGGTCTCTTCTTGATCGACAAGGAGCCAGCCTGCACTTCCCACGACGTGGTTCAGCAGGTACGGAAGATCCTTGGCCAGCGCAAAATTGGGCACTGCGGGACGCTAGACCCCGGGGCGACCGGCCTCCTTGTTCTGACCCTCGGTCGCGCCACCAGGCTGACGCGATTCCTGATCCGCGCACCGAAGATCTACGACGGCGAAATTCGATTTGGTGTCACCACGGACACCTACGACCGTCATGGCGAGATCACAGCCGAAAGCCCAATCGACGATCTCGACAGCGACGCGATCACGAGACTCATGGCAGACCTGATTGGAACTCTCGATCAGGCGGCGCCCCCCTTTAGCGCCAAGAAGTTCAAGGGCGTCAAATACTACGAGATGGCAAGGCGGGGCGAAGAGGTGCCCGAGGCGAAGAAGCAGATCACCGTTTATGAGTTTGCCGCCACTGGGCCTCTTCAGGAGGGCGTCCTGCCGTTTCGGCTCGAGTGTTCCTCCGGTACCTACGTCCGTAGCCTGGCGCATGATCTCGGCCAATCGCTCAACTGCGGAGCCCACCTTGCCGAGTTGCGCAGAATCAAGGTCGGCCCCTTCGACGTGGACCAGGCTATCTCTCTCGAACAGCTCAGCTTGCAGGCCGAGGCCGAAAACGGCCCCCAAGGGGGTTGGATTCCGATCGATCAGGTGCCGCTTCCTTTTCCGGAACTGGCCACCGACAGTCAGCAATCCAAGCGGATTACTCACGGCCAGTCCGTTCTCTTCCGAGATCTGGAGGGGGAAGAGGGAGACTGGGTAAAGCTCGTCGACCGGCGAGGACAGTTGATCGGCGTGGGTACGGTCGCAGAGCGAATCGGCAGCGGCAAGGTCGGCCTCGTGCAACCCAAGATCGTCTTTTCATAATCCCTTGCGAAGAGCGCGCTGTGCTAGCATGCGTTGTTTGCAGAAGATCGAAGCCTAGAGGAGCAAGGAGGAAGCAGCGTTGTCCCAGACCAAAGAGGTCAAGTCACAGATCATTGAAGAGTCTCGCTTGCACGAGAACGATACCGGTTCTCCCGAGGTGCAGGTGGCGCTTCTGACGTCTCGGATCACCGAGTTGACCGAGCACTTCAAGACCCACTCCAAGGATCACCACAGCCGAAGAGGCTTGCTCAAACTCGTCGGGCAGCGTAGACGCTTGCTCGATTACATGAAAAGGCAGGACTTCGAACGTTACCGGACCACAATCGAGCGACTGGGCATCCGTAAGTAAGAGAACCCCGCGCCTGTGCGCGCCCTGGAGAGATCTCCCCGGCGGCACATCCACTGGTCGTCCCTGACTGCTACTCAACCCAGTCTGAGTCGGGACCGGCCAGTCTGCGCAAGCCAAGCGAACAGGAAACGATATGAAACAACAATGTGAAGTTACTGTGGGTGACGCAACCGTCACTTTCGAAACTGGCAAGATCGCCAAGCAAGCCGACGGGTCCTGTGTCACCCGATGCGGCGACACCGTCGTTCTGAGCACCGCCTGCATGGCGAAATCAGCCAGCGGTCGGGATTTCCTCCCACTGACCGTCGACTACCGCGAGTACACCTACGCCGGAGGCCGGATTCCTGGAGGCTTCTTCAAGCGAGAGGGTCGTCCAACCGAAAAGGAGATCCTCACCTGTCGAATGACGGACCGTCCGTTGCGGCCTCTCTTTCCCGAGGGCTACAGATACGAGACACAAATCATTTCGCTCGTGCTCTCGGCTGACGGAGAGAACGACCCCGACATCCTCGCCATCAACGGCGCCTCGGCAGCCCTGGCGGTCTCGGCCATTCCTTTTTACACCCCAGTTGGGGCGGTTCGAGTCGGCCTGGTAGAAGGCGAGCTCGTGTTCAATCCGCCCAACAGCCTGCGCGATGTGTCCGAGCTCGACCTGATCGTCGTTGGCACCGAGCAAGCCGTCGTCATGGTGGAAGCCGGAGCCAACCAACTCTCCGAGGAGTTCCTCCTGGACTGCATCTTCAAGGGCCACGAGGAAATTCAGAAGATCATCCAGGCCCAACTCGAGTTGCAGAGAAAGGTCGGCGTTCAGAAGCCGGAGTGGCATCAACCGGAACCCTTCTCCGACGAGCTGTTCGGGCAGGTCAGGGCCGACCTCTATGACGCTCTGTCCACAGCCCTTCACACCACCGGCAAGTTCGAGAGACGCGACGCCGTAGCAGCTACAGTGGATCCGTATCTCGAAGCGACGGCTGCGGAGGACGACGACAAGAGGCTCCAGATCAAGCAAATCATCAAACGGCTCGAGGAAGAAATCCTGCGGCAAGAGATCCTCACCAACCGCAAACGATTCGACGGCAGAAACCTGGACGACATTCGAGACATCGAAGTCGAGGTTGGCCCCTTGCCGCGAACCCACGGCTCTGCCCTCTTCACCCGCGGCGAGACTCAAGCTCTGGTGTCGGCTACGCTCGGTACCAGCCGCGACGCCCAGATCATCGAAGAGTACGAAGGGGAGAGTCGCCAGAAGTTCATCTTGCACTACAGCTTTCCACCGTTCTCGGTCGGAGAGGTCAAGTTCCTTCGCGGTCCCAGTCGACGCGAGATCGGTCACGGTGTGTTGGCACGTCGGGCACTGACTCCCGTACTGCCACACGAAGACGATTTTCCCTACACGGTTCGCGTCGTTTCCGACATCCTGGAATCGAACGGCTCATCCTCCATGGCTACGGTCTGCGGGGGTTCCCTGGCCCTGTTCGACGCCGGTGTGCCAATGCTCGCTCCAGTCGCCGGTGTAGCGATGGGCCTCATCAAGAGTGACGACGGCTTCGCCGTGCTATCCGATATCGCCGGCCAGGAGGATCACTATGGAGATATGGACTTCAAAGTGGCCGGCACTCGCGAGGGAATCACCGCCCTGCAGATGGATATCAAGATCGCCGGAGTCACCCGCGAAATCATGCAGGAAGCGCTGGCTCAGGCCCGGCAGGGTCGGATGCATATCCTCGACATCATGCAGCAGACCATCGATGCACCTCGGGAGGAGCTCTCCGAGTACGCACCGCGTCTCTACACCATGTCCGTTCCGACCGACAAGATTCGCGACATCATCGGCCCCGGCGGCAAGACTATTCGATCCATTGTCGAAGAGACCGGTTGCGAAGTCGACGTCCAAAACGATGGCACCGTCATCATCGCATCGCCGGACGGGATCGCGGCAAAACGGGCCCGAGAGATCATCGAGCGACTCACTGAGACGCCTGAGATCGGCAAGATCTACGAGGGAACCGTCCGGCGCATTGAAGGCTACGGCGCCTTTGTAGAGATTCTTCCCGGCTCCGATGGCTTGATCCATATCAGCGAGCTGGCGCCCTATCGGGTCCGCGAGGTCACAGATATCGTTCAAGAGGGTGACAGCGTCGAAGTCAAGGTCATCAACATCGACGAACAAGGCAAGGTTCGTCTCTCCCGCAAGGCTGTCATCATGGAAGCTCCCGACTACGATCCTGCAAAGTACGAGGGCATGGGGTATGACGGACCTGCGCCAGAGCGGCGGGATTCGGGTGGTGGTCGTGGCGGCCCTCGCTCCAATCAGCGGCGTGGTGGTGGCGGATCCAGGGGTCCCCGGCGGGATCGCAACTAGGGCGGCCTACAGCCGTCCATCGGCGGTCTCCGCATGAGCCTTTTTTCCGGCGCACGGGATGAGGCACGACCGATCGCAACTTCGTCGGGCTATATCCTGGTCGTAGACGACGAAGAGCAGATTCGGGACCTCATTACCCGCTACCTGACAGCAGACGGCTACCAGTGCAGGACCGCTGCCAGTGCTGAAGAAGCCCTGTCATTGGCTCTGACCCATCCCGACCCGGCCCTCGTTCTCACCGACATTCGCATGCCGGGGGTCGGCGGGGTGGAGCTTCTCCACCGCCTCAAGCAGAAGGATCCCAAGGTGCTGGTCGTCATGGTCTCGAGTCACCAGGACCTCGAGACCGTACGGCGCTGTCTACGAGAAGGGGCCTACGACTATCTTCTCAAACCGTTCGATTGGGAGATCCTCTCGAATACGGTATCCAGAGCTCTCGAGCGCTACCACCTCCTGCGCGAGAACGACCGCTATCGGACCAACCTCGAGCGCCTCGTTCTCGAGCAGACCGACGAGATCCGCCAGACGCGTGATATCGCACTCATCACGCTGGCCAAACTGGCCGAGTCTCGCGACAGCACGACAGGCCTGCATCTCGAGCGAATAGCCGCCTATAGCCGCCGTCTGGCAGAAGAGTTACAGAGAGGGGCCTACGCTGGACGCCTGAGTCGGGCGTTTATCGAACAGCTCGCCAAATCCAGCCCCCTTCACGACATCGGCAAGGTGGGCATTCCCGATTCGATCCTCCGCAAGCCCGGCCCTCTGACCAGCAATGAGTTCCGGGTCATGAAGACTCACCCGACGATCGGCGGCGACACCTTGAGCTCGGTCCTGGATCGGTTCGAGACCCATGGCTTCCTCATCATGGCGATGGAGATCGCCTACAGCCATCACGAGCGCTGGGATGGATGCGGCTATCCAGGTGGCCTGGTGGGTGAGGAGATCCCGCTCGCCGCGAGAATCGTGGCTCTCGTCGATTCCTACGACACTCTCACAAGCGAGCGACCCTACAAGCACGAGGTTCCCCATGCCGAAGCCGTGCAGCGTCTCTCGGTGGACCGTGGAAAGCACTTCGAGCCGGCCATTCTTGATGCGTTCATGGCCTGCCATGCCGATTTCGAGGCGCTTCGGGAGCAAGTGTCCCGCACCGGATTCGGGCTCGACGCCCCCGGCACGGAAGACGCACCAACCCAGGAGAACCGACGGTGAGCTTCAATCAATCTCCATCCGAGAACAGCGTCGATCGCAGCGACCTGGTTTCCTACCTCGACAGCTTCTTGTTGGCAGAGCAGGGTTCCGACTTCTGTCCCAACGGCCTGCAAGTCGAAGGGACCTCGACGATTCGCAGCCTCGTTACCGGCGTCTCGGCCTGCCGGGAGCTTTTCGAACGCGCTCGTCAGCGAGGGGCCGATGGAGTCCTGGTTCATCACGGCATCTTCTGGGACGGCTCGTCGAGAACCCTCACCGGGTTCCAGCGGCGGCGGGTGGCCGAGCTCATCGAAGGAGATCTGAATCTGATCGCCTACCATCTACCACTCGATCGCCACCCCGAGGTCGGCAACAACGCTCTCGCGGCCAGGCGCCTCGAGCTGGTACAACTGGAGCCCTTTGGCGACCACTCCGGTCTCAGCCTGGGATTCAAGGGAGCCTTCGACGAGGCAATAGCACTCTCCGAGCTACTCGATCGTTGCCGATCCGTCTTTCACCAGGAACCCCTGTGCTTTCCTGAAGGGCCGGAAGGCATCTCCACCCTCGGTATCATCAGCGGCGCTGCAGAGAGCTCCTTTCACGATGCCATCACCAGTGGGCTCGATGCCTTCATCACGGGCGAGGCCAGCGAATGGGTCATGAACGTGGCGCGAGAGACGTCGACCCATTTCATAGCCGCCGGTCACTATGCCACGGAGCGTCTGGGTATCCAGGCCCTAGGGAAGCATATCGCCCAGAAATTCGGCCTCGAGGTCCACTTCGAGGACATTCCGAATCCGATCTAGGATTCACCGGCCTTGGCAAAGAGCCGGTAGAAATTTCGAGTGCTCAACCGGCACAGCTCTTCGTACTTCAGGTCCAGCTCCGAGGCCACGCGTCTGGCGACCTCGACCACATGGCCAGGCGAATTCGGTTGGCCTCGAAAAGGCTCCGGTGCCAGATAGGGTGTGTCCGTCTCGACCAGGACGCGTCCGAGCGGTAGATAAGGCAAGACTTCTCGGACGTTCTCTGCTTTGTTGAAGGTCACCATGCCGGAGAAGCCAAGATAGAAATCCCTGCCAATCAAGAACTTCGCCATCTCGAGACCTCCGGCAAAGGAGTGGAAGTCGCCCTCGAGCCCCTCGAAGCAGGGCTCCCGCAGCAGATCCAGCATGACTTCATTGCTGTCGCGGTTGTGGACTACAACGGGCAGTTCGGAATCGAGCGCTACCTCCCACTGCTCGCGGAGGGCCCTCTGCTGCGCTCGCCGGTCCGACAAATCGTAGAAGAAGTCGAGACCGCACTCCCCAACCGCTACGACCTTCGGATCTGCCACGAGACCAGCTAGCGCTTTCTGATGCCCACCGGTCCAGGAGGAAGCCTCATGTGGATGAACACCGAGTGCGCACCAGACGTCTTTGTCTCGGTGGCATAGAGCCAGAATCTCGTCGGCCTCCTCCAACCGCAGGGCGGGTATCAGAAAGCCACCAACCCCCCGAGACCTGGCGTCCTCGAGAGCTACCTCGCGTTGCGAGTCCGTGAGGCTCTGTAGATGACAATGGGAATCGACGACAGTCTCGCTGAGAGCCGGCGCTGAAGTCGTCACTTGACCGACGTGCCGCTGGGAACCCGCTCCCCTGGGTGAAGAAGCACCGGTGTCCCCTCGACCGACCCTGCGAGAACCATCCCCTGCGACTCCACACCCATGAGCTTGGCAGGCTCCAGATTGGTAACGACCACAATCTGCTTGCCGACCAGCTCCTCGGTCGAGTACTGGCGAGCGATGCCCGCCACCAGGACCCGACTCTCGTTCCCGAGATCGACGATCAGCTTTAGGAGCTTATTGGAGTTCGGGATAGGCTCGGCTCCGGTAATCGTCGCGATCTTCAGCTCGGTTTGAAAGAACTGCTCAATCGAAATAGGCGACATGCTCGGTTCCCTCCTCGAAACGCCGTGAGCTTACCAGAGACCTAGCAGAAACCCTCCCGCCGCAACGAGGTCCAGGCGCCCCCTGCTCCCAGCACCAGATGGTCCACCAGTTGGAGGCCAACGAGTTGACCCGCCTCCACCATTCTTCGCGTGAAGCCCAGGTCCTCTGCACTGGGAGAAGGGTCACCGCTCGGATGAGTATGAAAGAGGACGACGCCGGCCGCGTCCCGCAACAGGCCCGCTTTGAGGATCGCTCTCGGCTCCACTGCCGCTCGGCTCAACGTACCCCGATAGAGCTCGGTCTCTCCGATCAGGCGATTCCGAGTGTCCAAGTAGAGCGCTCCCATGACCTCCTGCCCCTTGAGGCTGTACCTCAGCTCCAGATAGGACGCTACAGATTGTGGGTCCTTGAGCAGCTCACGATCGGCCAGTCGCGCCCGGGTGAAGCGTCGAGCCAACTCCACCGCTGCCAGCAAGGTTGCCACCTTGGCCGGCCCGAGCCCGGCCCTCTTCAAGACCAGGGGCCCGGAGCCCAGCAGGCCGTTGAGGCCGCTGCTGGCTCGAAGCAGGTCCCGAGCCAGGTCGAGCACCGATTGTCCAGGCCTGCCAGTTCGCAGGAGTACGGCAACCAATTCCACGTCGGACAACGCCGCGCTTCCGTTGCTGAGGAGCCGCTCGCGCGGTCTCTCCTCGGGGGGCAGTTCGCGCAGCAGACTCGGGCGATGCTGAGCCTTTTCGGGTCCCAATCTCGAAGTCCTCCGGGGCCGCTCTAGAGCCCCTCGTGACCTAATAGACGAAATTGGGGGTCGGCGTCTCGCTTCAGCCCGCCAACACGCTGCCGCCGTTGACGTTCAGCACTTCACCCGTGATATGTCGCGCCAGCGGAGAGGCGAGAAAGACGACAGGCCCGGCAATGTCCTCGGGAGAGGCCACTCTCTGCAAGGGGATCGTCTCGGCGATAGCTTCACGCCCCCCTTCGGCAAAGGCTGTGTCGCAGAGCTCGGTGTCCACCCATCCCGGAGCTACGGCGTTGACCCGTATCCGTGGTGCCAACTCCGTACTCCACGATTTGGTGGCCGAGATCACTGCACCCTTACTGGCGGCATAAGGACTGTAACGGGCCTCACCTCTCTGCCCGGCCGTGGAGCTGATGTTGACGATGTTCCCATCGTTCGACTGTTCCAGTAGCGGAATCGACCTCGACGCACAAAGAAAGACGGCCCTCTCGTTGATCGCCCAGGTTTCTTCGAGTCGTTTCGCACTCAGCTCCTTCAGTGGGTTCTCGACCCAGATTCCGGCGTTGTTGACCAGACAATCGAGCCGACCCCAGGCCGTTTCCACCGACTCGAAAAGGCTCTCCACCTCCCCAGGTTCGGCGAGGTTGGCCGCCACCTTGAAATGCGGTTCGCTAGACGAGCTCTGCAGGCCCTGCAAGACCGACACTGCCGAGCTCTCTCGAGCCCGAAAGTGAACGCACACGGCAGCACCCGACTCGGCAAAGAAACGGCAACAGGCCGCTCCGATGCCCCTGCTGCCGCCGGTCACCAGCACCCTGAGGCCGGCAAGGTCGATCACGCGAATGCCTCGACGATCATCGCTATCCCCTGGCCACCGCCGATACAGGCTGAGGCCACACCCTTGCCCCCTCCTCGTCGCTGCAGCTCCTTCAGAAGAGTCAGAACCAGGCGGGTTCCTGTAGCACCCAGAGGATGACCCAGCGCTATGGCCCCGCCGTTGACGTTCAGCTTGTTCGTGTCCAGGTCCATCTCGCGAACAACCGCCAGAATCTGTCCAGCGAACGCCTCATTGATCTCGAAAAGGTCGAGGTCGCCGACCGACATCCCAGCACGTTCGAGGGCCTGGGCGATCGCTGGAACTGGACCGATGCCCATTCGGGAAGGCTCCACCCCAACCGTCGCCCAGGAGAGAATTCGCCCAAGCGGCCGCCCGGAGCGGCCTTGGACGCCCTCGTCGGTGGTCAAGACCATCATCGCGGCCCCGTCCACAATGCCCGAAGCATTCCCAGCTGTCACGAAGCTATCTTCACCAAAGACCGGCCGCAAGGTGGACAGCTCTTCCAGTGTGGTCTCCTGTCGCAAGTGCTCGTCTCGCTCGACCGTCTTTTTCCGCCTCCCTCTTCCGACTTCCACCGCATGCACTTCCTCGGCCAGGCGGCCGCTCTCCCAGCCCGCGGCTGCACGCTGCTGGCTCTGCAGCGCGAACTCGTCCTGCTCCTGCCGACTGATTCCGTAGTCGGTCGCCAGATTGTTGCTCGTCTGTGCCATGAAGCAGCCGCAATAGGGATCATAGAGCGAAGCCATGAGGAGGTCTTCGAGCTTGCCCTGGCCGAGGCGGAAGCCCTGCCTCGCTCCCCATATGCAATGGGGTGCTTGGGACATGCTCTCCATGCCTCCAACCAGACAAGTCGAGGCCTCGCCAAGCAGGATGGCATGGGCCCCGGAAATACTCGACAGGATCCCCGAGCCACACAGACGGTTCACTGTCAGAGCCGGCCTCGACTTGGGTACGTCCGCCCTGAGAGCCACATGGCGGGCGCCGTAGATGGCATCAGTCGACGTCTGCAGAGCATTGCCGACGAAGGTGTGGTCGATCACCTCAGGGTCGATCGCGGCTCGCTGCAGCACTTCCCTGGCAGCCAGTGCGCCGAGGTCCAGCGCCGACAGGTCGGCAAAGGACTGCCCGAACTCTCCCATCGGGGTTCGAACCCCATCCAGAAGCACAAGATCTTGGATCTCCATATGGCCATCTCCTCGTCAGGATCGATAGTAAGGCGCCCTACTACCCGAAGTAGTTCGCCGGGTGCCCGGTCTGAAAGATCAAGACTCGCTCATCTGACTGGACCAGGCCTTCAGCACGCAGCTTCTCGAATCCGGCTACGGCAGCCGCGCCCTCGGGGCCCAGCCACCGCCCTTCCTGCTTCGCGTACCGAGCTTGGATCTCCCCAAGTCCGTCCTCGGGCACGCTGACCGCAGTTCCGTTGGACCTTCGAAGGGCCTCCAGAATCAGCGAATCGGCCAGTGATCTGGGGACTCGAAGCCCCCAGACTCCCGTCTTCGGCTCCTGCCAGGTCTCGGCTTGCTCCGCTCCCGAATGAAAGGCCCTCACAAGCGGCGCGCAGCCCTCCATCTGAACCGAAACGAGTCGGGGTAGCGATTCATCCAGGAGGCCCAATTCCTGCAACTCCTGAAAGGCTTTGTACATGGCAACAATTCCAGTACCGCCCCCGGTCGGATAGAAGATCCAATCAGGCGGGCTCCAATCGAACTGCTCGACCAGCTCGAGCCCCATGGTCTTCTTTCCCTCGACTCTATACGGCTCTCGAAAGGTCGAGAGGTCCCAGAACCCATCCTCGAACGCGGCGAGCTCCGAGGCGGAATCGACGAGGGTGGCTCCGCCGCACAGGACCTCGGCACCATACGAACGACACCGATCGACGATGACGCCTGGTGTATCGCCTGGTAGGGCAACCCTACACCTCAGGCCTCCAGCGGCAGCGTAGGCAGCAGTCGCGAGAGCGGCGTTTCCGGCACTGGGCAGCTGCACACCGGGCGCGCCCAGCTCCCTCGCCCGATTGACCGCCAGCGACAATCCCCGGTCCTTGAAGGATCCGGTCGGGTTCCCCGCCTCCTCCTTGAGCCAAACTTCCATTCCGTAGGGTACATTTCGAACCCGAACCAGGGGTGTCCCACCTTCACCCAGATCGATTCGATCGGCGAAGTTCTCCAGCGGCAGCAACTCCTCGTATCGCCAAAGACTCCAGGCTCTAGCCGCCAACCGACTCTTCAAGATCGGGCCCTTGCTCGGGTCGAGATCGTAGGCCACCAGCCAGGGGACCTCATCGCCTGTCGTCGGCGGCTGCTCCCGCAGGCTCAGGCGGCGACCACTTTTCGAAGAAACCAACTCTCTGGCCCAACTCATCAGTCTCTCCCTCGAAGTTTCGGTGCAGAGCTCACTCTGTCGTAGGGGCACCAGAACCCTTGGCTCCAGTGCCCTCCGGCTCTCTTGAAAGGGCCACTTCGTAGGCCCTCCGGTAGCGGCGCGCTACTGCAGACCAGGTGAGCTCTTCCGTCGCCTTCATTCGTGCCGCAGCTCCCATTCGAGCTCTTTCTGACGGTGACTCGAGAAGACGCCTCAAAGCTTCGGACAGCTGCTCGTCGTTTTCCTCCTCGACGAGCAACCCCTGCTCTCCATCGGAGACCGCCAATGGAATCCCCGATATACCCGA
>JAUWSP010000054.1 GCA_030610025.1 Acidobacteriota bacterium
CCGTGAAGAATCCCTTCTCCTTCAGGACTTCAGCCAGCGTCGTGACCTCGTCGGCCAGCTTGAAGGAGAGATTCAACAGCACCGCATGGCTGGGAGGATAGAGCCCAGAGAAGATGCTCGAGTGGGAGGGGAGGGTCTCCGCCGTCACCGAGTAGGCCCGCTCGTAGAGAGTCCCCTCGGCGGCCAACCGGTCGATGGTGGGAGTCTGGGCCTTTTCGTAGCCGTAGGGACCCAGGTGATCGGCGCGGGTCGTGTCCATGGTGATGACCACGACCGACTTCGACCTTTCGGGACCCGAACATCCGGAGACGGACAGTCCAGCCAGAACCGCCAGAACCGCAACCCCCAGTCTGTTGTGAGGCTCTCCCATGGACAGATCGATTCCTACCAGCTTCCAACTGAAGCGTCAAACCAGATTCCGATGATCGGAAACGTCGTTTTGGCGCTTTCATACCGGTTTATTCCGGCTTTGCGATACTCTCAGGGCCGATCGACAATCGACCTGGGAGAAGGCCGACCCCAACCGGAGAAACATGAAATTCGATTCGAAGACCGCAGCTCTTGCAGCCACCGTCAGCCTGATCTTGCTCGGCTTCCTGCCGGTGGCTTGTGGCACTCGGAGTGGCCCGGAGTCCGAGGCGTCACCGACTGCCCGGAACCTTCTCATCCTGTGTCTCGATACCCTGCGGACCGATCGGATGAGTGCCTATGGCCACGACCGTCCGACCACCCCGAGGATCGATCAACTGGCCGAACAGGGAGCTCTGTTCGAGCTCGCTCTCTCACAGTCGAACTGGACCGTGCCGGCGACGGCCAGCATTCTCACCTCTCTCTACCCAAGCGAGCATGGTGCAGGTGTCAAAGGAGAGATCCGCAACCTGATGGAGTCCGAGGTCCAGCAGCTTCGAAAGGAGACTCGGACACTGGGCCAGATCCTCTCCGAGGCCGGGTTCAGAACCGCCCTGCTTTCGGCCAACCCCTATCTGTTCGGACGTTTCAAACGCGGCTTCGACGTCGCAGAGGTCGAGCGGACCGATGCCACGACCTTGACCGACAAGGCCATCGCCTTTGTCGATACCGCGGATGAGAACCCGTTCTTCCTATACGTCCAGTACATGGATCTGCACCCGCCCATCACCCCGCCTGGGCCCTTCTTCAACATGTTCGGCAAAGAGATTCCAGGCAAACGCGGCAAGCCGCATACCGACTGGCGTTTCGGCAGTCACAACAATTTCAAGGGGCCAAATTTCCGCCAGTTCCGCGATCACAGGCTCGCTCTCCACGACGGCGCTCTGCGCTACGTGGACACCGAGATCGGCAGATTGATCGATACCCTGCAACAGGCGGGTCACATGAAGGACACCTTGATCGTTGTCACCTCCGATCATGGCGAGGAGTACTGGGATCATGCCGCACAGGAGAGAGCTCTCGCTGAGGACCCTCGCGGACTCTGGGGCATCGGGCATGGCCACTCCATGTACCAGGAGCTGCTGCGGGTACCGCTTCTCTTTCGAGGGCCCGGCATCGAAGAGGGTCGCCGTATCGACTGCCCAGCCAGGCTGGTGGATATCGTGCCCACGGCGATGGAGATGCTCGGTCTGCCGATTCCGGGAGGGCTTCGGGGAACCAGCCTGACCCCCTTCTTGTCCACCACCGTCAAATCACCCATCTGCGAGCCGAGGCCTTCCCTCGCCGAGTCGCCGGCCTTCGGTCCCGACTCCAAGGCGATCACCTTCGGTGGGTACAAGCTGGTGCGCAGGTACGACGGCTTCGTCCAGCTCTTCGACCTGGAGCGCGACCCCGGGGAGTTGATCGATCTCTCGGACGAGCGGCCGGAGCTGGTGGCCGAGCTTACCGATCTGATAGAGCACGAGCTGTCCGGAGTCGATCCAGATGCGTCCGACGAAACCATGGATTTCGACGAAGACACCCTCGAGCAGCTTCGGACCCTCGGTTACATCGACTAGAGTCTCGCCGCATGTCCCGGTATCCAACTCGACTCCGCCAGCAGCGCCTCTGGCGCGCAGCCACCCTTGTGCTGAGCCTCACTGGCCTGCTGCTGGGCGGCTGCCGGCCCGCTGAGACTGAACGCGAGCTGCCACCCATCCTCTTCATATCGCTGGACACCTTGCGCTGGGACGCGCTGGGAGCGGTGCGAGACGCCCCCACTTCGCTGACGCCGAACCTCGATCGGTTCGCGGCCGACTCAGTGCTGCTGAGCAAGGCCGTAGTCCCGATGCCGTTCACCCTGTCGTCCCACATGTCCATGTTCACGGGCCTCTACCCCCAGGTCCATCGGGTGACGACGCCCAAGGACAGCCTGACCAGCGGCATCCAGACCCTGTCCGAGATCCTGCAACAGGCCGGCTACCGGACCATCGGCAGGGTTACCAACGACTGGCTGAAAGCAGAGTTCGGTTTCGGACGCGGCTTCGAGGACTACGAGCGTCTCCCCCACCGCCTTACCTACTCCGACAGGGTCAACGCCAGCGCCGCCGAAGCGCTGGCCTCGGCGGCCGAGGACCCCCGCCCCCTGTTTCTCTTCTTGCACTACATGGATGCTCACTCGGACTTCTTTCAACAGGGACGCAACCGACTGCCGTACTACTCCCCTCCCGTGTTTCGAGAGAAACAGGACGCAGCGAGCCAGGTTGTCTTCTGTGACGATCAAGGGCGCTGCGCGACGCAATTTCTGCTCGAGGCCGATCGGGAGGGGCGCACAATTCCCGAAAAGCAGGTCGAGACGCTCCGCAGCCTCTACGAATCCGGCGTCCAGTACCTGGATCGTGACCTGGGAAAGCTCTTCGATCTCTTGAAGGAAAAGGGCCTCTACGACAAGGCTCTCATCGTGGTCACCTCGGATCATGGCGAGGAGTTCCAGGAGCACGGCAAGTTTCTACACAGCCAGATCTATGATGAGTCTGTGCGAGTCGGCCTCCTCCTCAAGCTGCCCAACCAGGACCTGGCAGGCACCAGGGTCGACTCGCAGATCGAAATCGTCGACCTGTTGCCGACCCTCCTGGATCTAGTTGGTCTGCAGGGCTCGAATCCCGTCCAGGGACGCAGCCTCGTGCCCTTGATGCAAGGAGAGACCTTCAGCGACAGCGCCGCCCTGAGTCAGAACAAGCTGAACCGGGCGCGCTTCGCGCTGCGAACCGAGAACTACAAGATCATTCACGACCTGAAGGCCGGTACCGAAGAGGTCTACGATCTCCGTAAGGACCCTGGTGAGACGACCAATCTCGCCGAATCCCGTCCGGAGCTGACGGCACGTCTGCGCCGGCAGCTCCGAGAGTTTGTGAAGGCCAACCGAGAGTTGGCCCGGGAGCTCAATCCGGAGGATGCGCCGGAGACGGCGACTGGACAAAGCGTGCTGACCAAGGAAGAGCGGGAACGGCTCGAGGCGCTGGGCTATATCCAGTGAGGCGAGAGCCCGGCGCGCGGCCCCCTCATACTGCTACCACGGGCTCCTAGTCGAGGTATCCCAGGGCCCGCAGCTGCTCTTCCACTTCGGGGTCGAGCTCACCGTACTCTGACGCCGCCAGCTCGGTCGCCCGCATCCACTCGAACCAGTCCGACAGCTGGCCCTCGAAATCGGAGACGGCGTTGGGATCTCGCGTGGCGAGATCGTCTTGTTCGCCGAGATCCTGCTTGTATTCATAGAGCTCGATGCGACCCGACTCCTGGCTGAAGATCATGCGTTGTGAGGCGCCGGTCACAGCTCGCTGCCGGCCGAAAAACCTGGACTCGCTGATCGCCGACTTCGGCCCGAGCTCCTCTCCTCTCAGCAGGGCGGCCACGCTGCGACCCTGGACCTGCTCCGGGGCGGCAGCGCCAACCAGCTCCAGGAGCGTCGGCATCAGGTCGATGGTTTCGACGACATCCGGCACCTGAGAGCCCCCGAGGGCCAGGGGCGACCGAATGATCAGCGGCACCCGAGTCACGGTCGAATAGAGCTTCTCGTGAAGCACCGAGCCGTGCTCCTGAAACTCCTCGCCGTGGTCCGATATCACCACCAGGGTGGCACGATCGTAGATCCCGAGCGCCTCGAGCTCGGCCACGAAACTGCCGATCCAGTCGTCGACATAGCGGATGCCGGCGTCGTAGAGCGCCAGAGCGTAGGCAACATCGTTGTCGGGCAGCGTCAGGGGCTGATCGGAGCTGGCGCTCTGACGAATGGTCTCCATCGCCAGGGCTGTCGGCTCGAAGCCAGGCGATGGCGGGGCCAGGCCCTCCAGGAACTGGGAGCGCCAGGGCTCGGGAGGGTCATAGGGAGTGTGCACATCGTAGGTGTGGATCAGGAGCAAAAAGTCCTCGTCGGCGTGATCGCGCACCCAATTGAGGGCTTTCGGCCCGATCTCCTCGAGGCCGCCCCGCCGATCGACCTTGGTCTGGAATCCCTGCAGAAGCCCGAAGCCTCGATTCATGTAACCCCCGTCCACGAATGCGCCAGTGGCGAATCCGTGGTCCGAGAAGACCTCGGCCAGGGTGGTGATCTCCTGGGAGAGACGGTCTTTCTTACCTTTCACGCCATGTGCCGAGGGGTAGAGGGAGGTGAGAATCGAAGCCTGCGAAGGCGGCGTCGTCGGAGCCTGACTGAAGGCCCACTCGAAGAGCACTCCCTCCCGGGCGAGGGCATCGATGACCGGACTTGTCGGCCGGGGATTGCCATAGCAGCCCAGGCGATCGGCGCGCAGCGTATCGATGTCGAAGATGATTACCGGATGCGGCCCAGCCTTCTGCCGAGGGGGCTCTCGAGTCGGGTTCCGGGAACACCCTGTGACCAGACTGAGGAGTGCGAATGCCAGAGCCAGGCCGCTAGAAAGCGTTCGCCCGAGGGCTCTCAGAGAGCCGTGAGATTGGAAGATCTGGAACATGACGATGTCTACCTCTGGGAAATACCTCGGTCAGCCCGGCAAGCCGCCCAGCAGGTCGACAAGCTCGCCCTCGGCCCGCTGCCTGGAGTAATGCTCCGAGACGACCTGCAGGCCGGCTGAGGAAAGCGATCGCCATAGATCTCGATCCTCATGGAGTCGGCACGTCGCGTCCGCGAACGAAGCTTCGTCGTCGGCGATCAAGACGCTCTCTTCGTGGATCACAGGCATCCCTTCGCAGGCAACGGACGTGGCGACACAAGGCAGTCCTCGGGCGAGGCTCTGGGTGATCTTGCCCTTGACCCCGGCGCCGTACCGCAGCGGTGCCACGGAGATCCGAGCGCGCGCGAAGATCGAATCCAGCTCTCGGACCCAACCAACGACTGTCACCCCCGGTGCCGCCAGGTGATTCATGTGCCTGGCCGCCTCGCTGCCGACAATCCAGAACGGCTCCTCGGGCAACTTCATGCGAACTCTCGGCAGGATCTTCGATACAAACCACTCCACCCCATCCTGATTGGGTCGATGCTCGAACCCACCCACAAAAAGGAGCCCACGCCGAGTGTCGAAATCCTCCACTTCGCCAAGCGGCTCATGGATCATCGAAATGATCCTCAAACTTGCATCCGGACAGAGCTCCTGAACGAGGCGGGCCTCCTCGGCACTCACCAGGATCGTCGAATCGACCTGTCGGATGACCGCCAGCTCTAGCTTACGAGTCGCTTCGGCCTGCTTCGCCGCTCCGGCCTCCTGTGACAGCACGGCCTCACGTTCCTCACGTAGGAAGTGCAGATCCACCGTATCGAAGATCACCTGGGCCCGGGGACAGTACTTCCGGACGCTGGCTAGCAGGCGGTGCGCAACACTGACGCGGCAGAGCCAGATCGAGTCGTAGCTGGCACCCTGGCGGCGAAGATGGCGTTTCAGGGAAAGGCTGAAAGGGGCTCGTAGGACCGTTACTCCAGATTGCAGCAACCGAGATGCCCACGGCTCAGAAACAGCCAGATCGGCCGTGGCGTAGGTCACGTCGCATCCCAGTGAGCGCAGGATCTCCAACAGTCGCCACATTCTGAGCGAGCCCGCATCCCGATCCGGGGTGAGAGTCCGGTGATCGACTACGAGGATCCTTGGCATCGGTATCTGGCCTTGGGGTCCATGGTTGCGGCTTCTGGCTCAGCCAAACCGTCTCATCCTACCCCGCCCCTGGAGAGTCCAGTCCCCACATCTTCGAAGGGAACCCGCGACCCTCCAGAGGGCCGACGGGTAGCCCTTACCCGCAGCATCCTCGCATATGATCCACACTGTGAGCTCAACCCCCGAGGTCAGCGTCATCATCTGTACTCGGAACCGATCCCGATTGCTTGCTGACGCTTGCGAGGCCATGCTCGAGATGGAGGCTCCCGACTCGCCCTGGGAGCTTCTCATCGTGGACAACGACTCCACCGACGACACGCTGCAACTGGCGAAATCCATCGAAACGGCCAACCCGGAGAGGGTTCGCGTGATGGTCGAGAAGGAAGTGGGGCTGTCAGCCACCCGCAATGCCGGCATTCGAGCCGCCCATGGACAGATCCTCGCCTTCCTCGACGACGATGCCTTCCCGGCCAGGGATTGGCTGACAGGAATCGTCGAAGCACTTTCCGATCCCCAGGTCCTTTGTGCCGGCGGCCCCGTGGACCCTCTCTTTCAGGGTGAGCTGCCAGACTGGCTGGACGACCGCTTCCTCCCCTACCTCACCGTCTGGGACAAAGGCCCGGAGACGGTGCCCCTGACCTACAACGAGTATCCGCGCGGCGCCAACATCGCGTACCGACGTGAGGCCTTCGATCGATTCGGACTGTTCAGCCCCCATCTGGGGCGCAAGGGTCGCGCCCTGACATCTTGCGAAGAGATCGAACACTGCCTGCGAATCGAGCGCGGAGGCGGCCAGATCGTCTACACACCAGCCGCCAGGATCCGCCACTGGGTCGATGCGAGCCGCATCACGCCCGAATGGATGGTCAAGAGATTCGCCGCCCAGGGACGATCCGAAGCGATCATCCATTGGCAGCATGCCGGACACACGGGACTGCGACGAGGGCTACGCGTCTACCTTGCCAACGCAAGGCGGACCGAGGGGGGATCCACCGACGCCGACACTCTGTACCGCCGATCGACCCAGGCCACCTTCCGCGCCTTTCTTCTGGCCTGCTTCGACGTGCCGCTCCGGATCCCAAGATACGACCCACTGCCGGAGGCAGGACCACCCAAGCCGTGGCTACCCTTTCAGTGAATCTCTGCACGGGTGCAACCCGTGTACTTGAACCTCGTCTCAGATCTGCTGTAATTGGGCGACCGAAGCGAGGAAGCCTTGCCACCTGACAAGAGACCTGCCCGACGAGCGATCCTGGTGCTGGGAATGCACCGTAGCGGTACCTCGGCCATCACGAGGGTCCTGAACCTGCTGGGTGCCGACTTGCCTTCCAAGCTCCTGGAGCCGGTGCCCGGCGTCAACGACACTGGTTTCTGGGAATCGGCGAAGCTCGTAGAGATTCACGACAGGATGCTGGCCGCTGCCGACTCGGCCTGGGACGACCCTCGCGAGTTTCCCACCGACTTCTTCGAGACCGCAACAGGTAGGGCATTCTCCGACGAGATCCTCGGGGTCCTGGACGAGGACTTTTCCGAATCTTCCCTCTTCGTGATCAAGGATCCGCGCATCTGCCGTTTCCTACCCTTCTGGATGAGCACTCTCCGGCGCTTCGGAGCCGAGCCTCTGCCGCTGCTCCTCAATCGCAACCCGTTGGAGGTCGCCGCCTCCCTGGCCCGCCGAGATGGCTTCGACAGCTCGAAATCACTCATTCTGTGGCTGCGGCATGTGCTGGACATGGAAAAGGCCACGCGAGGGATGCCGAGGGCTTTCATGGACTACGAGGCACTGCTTCAGGAGTGGCCCTCGGCTGTCCATCGAGCGGGAGACGACCTGGGGATCGCCTGGCCCAAGAGCCTGGAAGAGGTCTCGGAGGAAGTCGCGAGCTTCTTGTCTCCATCTCTGCGGCACCACTCGAGCTCAGCGTCGGATATGGCTGCCGACCCCGAGGTGTCCCCCTGGGTCAGGGATGCTTTCGAAGCGCTCCGCCAGTTGATGGCCGCCCCTCAGGCCAGCCGCCCTATTGCCCAGCTCGTGCGGGTGCGGGTCGAGTTCGACCGTGCCAGCAGCGCTTTCGGATCCCTCATCGGAGGCGAGCGCGAGAGAACCCTGGGTCGTACCCTGGGCGAGAGGGAGTCGGAGCTGACAGATCTTTCGAGTCGGCTCTCAGAGGCCGAAAGCTCACTGGCCGAACGCCAGATCGACTTCGACCGCCACAACGAGTCGCTCGAGCAATCTCACGCCTCGGACAAAGCAACCTATGAAGCCGAGATCGAGAGAGTGGGAGGTCTCCTCAAGGAGTTCGACGACCGAGTTCGCGATCAGTCGGAGACCATAGTCGAGGTCAATGCAGCCAATCGGGAGCTCATCGCGACCAACCAAGAGCTCGCCGACCAGCAACAGCAGCTGGAAAGGATGACTGCCGAGGACCGGAAGAACAACCGAGAACGGATCGAGGCTTTGGAGCGCCAGACGAGAGCTTTCGAGAAACAGACTCGCGATCTCATTGGCCGCGTCGAGAAGGAAGAAGTGCTGCGCGAACGGACCGCCGAGTCGGCAGAGCGCCTCGACCACGAGAAACACCAGCTGGAACGCGCCCTGGCCAAGGCCCGAAGTGAGCTCGAAGAGACACTGGAAGACAAGTACTGGCTCTATGAGCAGTGGCAGGACGCCAAGAGCGACAAAGAGGCCCTGAAGGGCTCGAAGGTGGGACGATCCCTGCTCGCCTCCTGGTCTGGCTACCTCGGTACCAGAAACGCCACGATCCGAGCGGCGGCGACCCTCAGGCAGTCCCCCAAGGTTCTCCTGCAACGCGGCCTTCAGAGAAGCAAGAGCACGGCCGGATGGCTGCTCAAAGCTCCTGCCAAGGCGATGAGAGTGATCCTTTCCGCCGGTGGCAGGGGTCTGGGATGGTTGTTCCTTCTGCTTTCGACGATTCGCGAACAGCTTGCGGCAAGTCTCAGGAGAACCCGAAAAGGCCAGATCGAAGCTGCCTTCCCAGAGCCCGAGCCACGGACTCGAGAAGGTGCTGCCTTTGCGGGTCGGCGGCCGCGGGTGCTGATGGTGAGCCCCTACTCGATCCATCCTCCCAGCCACGGAGGTGCCGTACGGCTGTTCAACCTGATTCGGCGACTGTCCGAGCACTGCGACCTGCACTTGATCGTCTTCATCCGCAGCGAAGACGATCCGGACCAACGGGCCGCCCTGATGCCCTTCGTCAAGAAGGTCCACTTCCATCGATGGGAGCCTGACTTCAGACGCAGCCGTCTGGACCTCGAGGCCCCGAGCCAGCGACTCTTCGATTCCGACGAGCTCGCCCGGCGCATTACCCAGATCCTGTCCGAGGAGAAGATCGACATCCTCCAGCTCGAATACACCGAGCTCGGGCAGTACGGGCTGCCGCAGTTCAGCCGAGTGAAGGTCGCCATGAGCGAGATCGATATCGCTTTTCGCTCGCTGGCGCGTCGCCGCCGTGAGGGGTTTCACGAACGTTTCGAGTCGTCGCGGGCCTTCGGTCACTCGTTCGGTGATTGGATGCGACAGCTCCGATACGAGCTGCGCGTGGTGAGAGGAGCCGACCAGGTTCACACCATGTCCAGGGAGGATGCAGACTACCTGGCCGCCTATCTCTCCGATGGACATCGTAGGCTGCGGGTCGTGCCCAACGCCGTGGATATCGAAGCCTACCGACCCTCGAAGGTCGGCGAGCGTGACCAGCGCCTGCTCTTTGTCGGCAACTTCGAGCATCTGCCGAACCTGGATGCCATCGAGTACTTCTTCGACGACATCTGGCCAGAGGTCCTCCGTCTGCGGCCTGGCACGGAGATCGCCGTCGTAGGTGCCAACGCACCCGAGTCCCTGCAGCGGTTCGGAAAGCTGGAAGGGGTGGAAGTCGTGGGCGAGGTTCCCGAGCTCGCCTCCTACTACAGACGCCACCGAGCCCTGGTGGCACCGATACGAGCCGGATCGGGAACTCGGCTCAAGATCCTGGAGGCTTTCGCCTGCGGCGCACCGGTC
>JAUWSP010000432.1 GCA_030610025.1 Acidobacteriota bacterium
AAGAGCTCCCACCGTGCAGGTTGCATCGGGGCCCAGGTCGATGACCGAACCCGGGTTGAGAGCACCGGTGATGTCGGCAGGGATGGCTCCGAAGGTACAGAGCGAGCTCAAGAACCCCTGCCCGCCACCGCCCTGCTGGACGAAGACCCAAACCAGTGTATTGATGGCGATGAAGACGAAAGTGACGACCGGCGTGAGCGAGGTGGGATTCTCGTCTCTCAGTGGAAACATCGGAGCTCAGAGTCTACAGGAAGGTCCACGAGTCAATGAGTGTCTGTGGCGACCTCAGAACGGAACTGGTGTTGCTAGAAAGCCTGGCCCACCATGACCCAGATGTGGAAGCCCTCTTCGGAGACAGCTGCGTCTCCCCTGACGATCACTTTGGCCGTCATGAGCCGCAAGCCGAGACCTACATCCCACTTCATTTCGGAGTGAAGCTCTCTGAGGTTCCAGTGGTCGGCGACACGACCGACCTCGGCAAAGGGTACCCACTGCCACCAGTCGATTTGGAACCACCGTAGCCACGAAATGCTTCCGAGGGGATTCCATTCGGGGATCACCCGGTACTCGAGGCCATAGTAGACGGCCGCCTTGTCGCTGAAGCGGTGCAGCGGGAAGCCACGCATCCGAAGATAACCGCCGAGAGTCGTGCCCAGGAAAGGTGGGGGTCGGTGGTCATAGACAGTACCTTCGTCGGTTTCCCGCTCTTCCCAGGTCGGGCTGTCAGCGGTCCAGACATCGAAGGCGAGTACCTGTTGACGGATCAAGCGCGACGAACCCAAAGGGAAGTACTTGCTGAATTTCCCATCGACAGTGGTCCAGGAATTGGTGCTATCGAAGCTGCCGAAGTCTCTAGCTACCCTGAACGTGCTGGTGCTACCTTGCGAAGGATTCGGCGAGAAGTCGCGGTTGTCGTGCAGTACCGAAACGGCGATTCCGTTGGTTCTACCACCCTCGTCCCCTTCCAGCATGTCGAATGTTCGCTGCATCATGAAGGGCTCGAACTGGAGTAGGGTTCTGCCGCTGCGTAGAGGGTTCCAGCTTTCGGCCCCAGTGGAGCCGGAGACGAGGAGCCCGCGGTCGAGAATGTAGTTGGCGATCGGCGACTGTCGGGCGTGTCCTATGGGCAGGACATACTTGAAATTGGGGATCACCCAGTTGTGTGCCCCTTCGCCACGAATGAAATCGTTCGGGTCGGAGTCGTTGGAGCCCGCCCGGCTGTCGGGATACTCAGGGTTACCGTCGATATAGGCTCGCTGATCGGTGTACCAGCCCACAGAGGCGCTGAAATCGAGGAAGAGGCGTTCTCCGGCAGGGAGTTGTAGGCTGGTGCCCAATAGGTAGATAGCCCAGGAACTATTGGTGGTACCGAGGCCGATCCCGAACAGAGAAGATTGCTCTTGCGGCCAAGCTGAGGCTCCGACCGCAGCCCCCATCGCTACCTCCAGGGCCTCCGTGGCGAAGATGTAGGGCAGGATCAGCTTGCGGGGTTCCACCCTGTCGGTATCACCGACTTCTCGCAGGATTGCAGGAGGTTGTGTCAGGTCAGCCGCCGAGGAGGGCCGCGCGGCCGAGAGTAGGAGCAGGAAGAGAAAGAGAAGGGGGCGACTGGATTTGTTGTGGGAGTCCCTGCTCATCCTGATCTCTCAGAGTACGGGCCAGATAGAAGCGAAGCCCGTATCGTGTCGGATCGGGGCGGGGATTTCAACGGCGCGATGGCATGGCAGGCCGGTCAGAGCCCGATCCCGAAGCCGACACGGAACACCCACGGCTCATCGTAGGGGTTGGGTCCGCTGCTGTCGTAGTTGACGTCATAGAGGAAGGCGAAGTAGGTGGCCGCCCTGGGGCCCATGCTGAGAGCGAAGCCAGGACCGATCAGGACGCCGGTGTGGCTGGCGTCAATCTTGGCGAGATTGTCCTGCAACGGGTCGTAGAATTCCCAGGTCAGGTGTTCCACCCCCAGGTGCAGGAAGAAGGGTGCGTAGACGAAATAGCGACCGAAGAGCGAGCCGCCCAGGTCGGAGGTTTTGAGGTCGGGCTCGAAGCGCTTGTCGTTGCGGTAGCGGTAGACGAGGCTACCTCCCAACTGGATCTTGGGCGTGACCTGGAAACCGAGCTCGGGAGCCGCTTCGATGCGGTCAACGGCGCTACTCGACGAAGCGCCGAGCCATCCGCCCAGGTACATTCGGCTCCGGAGCGGTTTCTTTGGTTGGTATGGCGGTGGGGGAGTGGGTTCGGTCTCTTCGACTCCTTCCGGCGCACTTTCTTTCTGGGCAACTATTGGAGCCGCGACGAGGATAATCAGGGCAAGAACGAGGGATCGTGGCATGATGGGCCGGTTCTTTCTTGGAACAGAAGATATGTACGGGCGTCTATAGATTGGTGCGCTGCAACTTTGAGGACCTGCAAGCGTAATTTCCTCAGGAGCAAAAGGGGCCCTTCCGGAGCACTCGAAGGAGTGGGCGTGTATCTAGCCGCTGAAATCCGCTGGCCATTGCAGGGTGCCATGATCTCTTTGGGTCGAAAGTTGAAACTCGCATCGTTCGCTCTCGTCCTGTTTCTAGGACAACCGGTGACCGCCCAGGTATCCGAAGGTTGGGCGGAGGTCGTCGTCATCGACAGGGCGTGCCCGGAATGCTCGATCGTCCTGGCCAGGGACTGGCGATACCATCCTGGCGATGATTTCTCCTGGGCCGAGCCGGGATTCGATGATTCCGATTGGGCCCTCGTTCTCCCTTCTTTGCGCGATGCCGATGCCATACCTGGGGGTTGGCCCGGAATCGGTTGGTTTCGACGCAAGATCCGGACCAGCGAAGAGTTTGGGAACACTCTTGGTATCCATCTGGCGCAGGCCGGTGCTTCTGAGATCTACCTCGACGGTCGCCAGGTGGCTCGATTCGGCACGGTGTCGACGGATCCAAGGGAGGAGAAGCCGTCGCTTCCGCAGTACGTTTCCACCATCACGCTAGAGCCTGGGGTCGATCACCTTCTCGCCGTCCGCTACTCGAACGTCACCGGCAACATCTTCCAGAGAGATTTCCAGGGCTTCGAGATCACGGTGGGGGACATGCAGGGTCTCTCTGCATCTCGACTCAGGATGGTCAGACAGTACACGACGGTCATGGGGACGGCTCTAGGTGTCTTTGGAGCCTTCACCCTCCTACATCTACTGCTCTTCGCATTCCAGCCGAAAGGTACCGAGAACCTCTTTCTCGCGATCCTCACTGGGTCCATGGTGGGTATGTTGCTGGCCGAGCTGCAGATGGGTGCGATCAGTGATCTGGCAGAGGTACTCGTCTACTACAAGTGGTTCCTGACGGGTGCCGTGGCGATGGGAATGTCTGCCCTGCTGGTGGAGCACAGGGTGTTCAAACAGCGGCTGAGTCCGACCTTCTATGTCCTGGCCGCGGCGGCGGTTGGGATTTTGTTCTGGATCTGGAGTCGGCCGGCATTTGGTGGAAATGTGCCGACAGCAATCTTTATCGCCGCGGTCTACCTGGTGACGCTCTGGTGGGCGATTC
>JAUWSP010000280.1 GCA_030610025.1 Acidobacteriota bacterium
GGGATTACCGAAAAGGTCGCGCGTCCCTCCTACGTGAAGATCGAAGCGCAGGATCTCGAGGGCCAGACCTTCGTCCTGGAGGGTGAAGAGCTGATGGCGCGGGTGATCTGCCACGAAGTGGACCATCTCAATGGCGTGTTGTTCATTGATCGCCTCACGGGTCTGCGCAGGGAGAAAGTGAAGCGAAAGATGAAGCGGTTGGCGCGAGGTCAGGAGGCAGTGGGATGAAGGTTGGGTTGCGGGTCCTCACCTGGATGGCCCTGGCGGTGGTCGCCGTCGTCTTCAGCTCGATCGGCTGTGGTGGCGGAGGTGGTGGGGGTGGTGGACCCACGGAGCCGCCGCCTCCATCCTCGGGTGTGAGGTTCACTCCAGCCGGATCTGCGGGCTCCAACTCGGTCTATCTGGCCCAGGGCACCAACACCACGGCAAATCGGTTCGTGCTCGACGTCAAGGCTTCCCAGGTCGATGACCTGTATGGCGTGAGCTTCAACCTCGTATTTCCAAATGGTCGGCTCCGTTGGATCCCTGGTGGCTCGAAAGAGGGCAGCTTCCTGAGCTCGGGCGGCTCGACCGATTTCATCGTCGAACAAGGCTCACCCGGTGTTCTCGTCGTAGGGCTCAGCCTCCTCGGAGAGGTGGAAGGCAGCTCCGGGTCGGGGACCTTGCTTTCCCTAGAGTTCGAGCCTCTCAGCGCCGGCTCCGGTCCCATGGAGATGACGCGGCACGACGCCGTGAACTCCACCGGTGACGTAATGACCGAGGTGCAGTGGATCGGCGGCTCGGTCAGCGTTACGGGCTAGGCTGGCTGGAGCTCCGCATGCAAACTCCGGTTTTCTACAACACCCTGGGACGCCACCTCAGCCAGCTGGAGACGGTGGTTCCCGGCGAGGTCCGCATGTACACCTGCGGGCCGACTGTCTACAACACCGCACATATCGGCAACCTGCGCACCTTTGTTTTTGAAGATGTGTTGCGGCGAGCCCTGCATTTCCTGGGCTGGCGGGTCGAGCAGGTGATGAATCTCACCGACGTGGACGACAAGACCATCGGTGGGGCCGCGAGCGCCGGTGTTTCGCTGGGTGAATTCACGCAGCCATTCATCGAATCCTTTTTTCAGGATCTGGATCGTCTGCATATCCAGCGGGCGGAGCACTATCCTCGGGCCACCGAGCACATCGAAGAGATGTTGGAGCTGGTGCAGAAGTTGGTCGAGAAGGGTTATGCCTACGAAAGCGACGGGTCGGTATTTTTTCGAATCGGCGAGGACGAAGACTACGGCAAGCTCTCCGGCTTCGACCTGAGTCAGGTGCGTCAGGGTGAGCGGGTAGCCAGTGACGACTACGACAAGGAAGACGTGAGGGATTTCGTCTTATGGAAGGGGGCCAAAGAGGGCGAGCCCGCGTGGGACTCTCCCTGGGGTCCGGGCCGACCGGGCTGGCACCTCGAATGCTCGGCCATGGGAATGAAGTACCTGGGCGAATCTTTCGACATCCATTGCGGCGGCGTGGACAACATCTTCCCGCATCACGAGAACGAGATCGCCCAAAGCGAGTCGGCTACAGGCAAACCGTTCGTGCGCACCTGGATTCATGCAGAGCATCTGATCGTCGATGGCGAGAAGATGTCGAAATCCCTCGGCAATTTCTACACGCTGCAAGACCTCGAGGATCGAGGCGTCGATCTCCGAGCACTGCGCTACCAGATGCTGAGCGTTCACTACCGGAAGAAGTTGAATTTCACCTTCGACGGTCTTGCCGACGCCGGAGCGGCCCTCAAGCGGCTCGACGAGATGCGTTTCCGGCTACTCCATGCGGCGGAGAGCGAGACGGTCTCCGACTCGGTCATCAAACCGGCTTGTGAGCGACTGTTGCAGGAATTCGGGGACGCTCTGGCCAACGACCTGAACACCTCCGAGGCCCTGGCGGCACTCTTCGGGTTCGTTCGCGAAGTCAACCAGGCTGTCGATAGCGAGCGACTCGCGGTGGGTGACCGCCAGCGAGTCCTGGATTCGCTGAGTCGCGTCGATGAGGTGCTCGGGGTGTTGGACGCGGAGGCTTGGCGCGGCGCTGAGGTCGACGGGTCGAGCGATGAGGCGATCGATCGGCTTCTCGTGGAGCGACGTCAAGCCCGTGAGGCCCGCGATTTTGCCCGGGCCGACGAGATACGGGACCAGCTCACCGAGCAAGGGATCGTTCTGGAAGATACTCCGACCGGGACCCGCTGGAAACGGCAGTGAGTGCCGTACGCCACTTCCGCCGACAGAAGAGCACGCACGCGCGCGGTCGATCGGCCGAGGCGGATGGCGTCCTCTGGCTCGAGCGACAGGGCTTCAGCGTCCTGGCCCGAAAGGTCCGCACCAAGGTCGGGGAACTGGACGTGGTGGGGCTCGACGGAGACACCCTCGCCTTCGTCGAGATCAAGGCGCGCTCGACGAGCGACTTCGGCCCGGCCTCCTGTGCCGTCCCGCCAACCAAGCAACGCCGAATCGCCCGCGCTGCGGCACTATATTTGACGCGGCATCCGAACACGGGCCCCTGTCGATTCGACGTCCTGGCGATGGACATGAGCGAGGACGGTTGGGTGTACAGCTGGATCCGGAATGCTTTCGACGCTTGCTGAACCAGGTGGCAGCTCGAGCCGACCTTGACAGGTTCAGCCCGCGGCAATAGTCTCTGTAGTTCCACGAGCGGGAATAGCTCAGTGGAAGAGCACAACCTTGCCAAGGTTGGGGTCGCGGGTTCAAATCCCGTTTCCCGCTCCAAAGCCCAGAGTTCTTTAGATGGGGCCGGTATGCGTCGGCCTCTTGTAGTTTGCGGCCCAGAACGAGGCCGCCCTGCCTCAAGGCGACGTAGCCAAGTGGTAAGGCAAGGGTCTGCAAAACCCTCATTCGTCGGTTCGATTCCGACCGTCGCCTCCAGTTCAATCACCCAGTAAAGCTACTGAAATCAAGCAGTTAGTGGACAATTGTCGGCGCCCGGTGTCGCTTCTCGCCGAGGTGCCATCCGATTCTTGGGAGGCTTGGGGATTGCCCTTCAGTCCGGCGTTTCTTGCCTGCTATTCGCGGGCTGTACGAGCGCCAGGCGGCCTGAGGGGTCGAAGACGGCGTTGGCCTTCATGTCGGTGATCTGCTGGCGCCAAGCCCGGAGAGCTTTCGGTCCTGCGATCGCGTAGTCCACATCCGGCCCGACACGGTTGGCCCGCGGAATGTCGAGGTCCTGCCGACGAAAGAAGACCCGAGCGATGGTCCGCCGCATCGACCTCTGACCGACCATGTGGTAGGCCTTCCAGATCTCGGGTGCGACCACTATGGATCTCGGCTGGGCATCCTCGATCTCCTCACGAAAGGTCACCCAGGGATAGAGAATCAGCTCACCACGCTGCAATAGAAGCCGCTGAGCCAGACTCTGCTGAACGAACACGAAACCGGGTCCGAACAAAACCAGCAGCAGAATGATCATCCAGGCTGGTCGGGCACGACGCGCGAGGAGTATCAGTATCGTCGCCGCCAGAAGCAGCCATCCAACCCAGACTCCTGCCATCCCCAGTGCGGAGCTCGGGTCGAGATTCTCGATCCGAGTCGGGTTGATCAGAAGAACCAGGACCGCGGAGCCGACAACGAACGGCACCACCACGCGCGGCTCCAGCAGCCGCCTCCACGATCGCTCCTCCAAGCCGAGCCAGTAGAAGAGGGCCCCGACCGAGAGGGCACACATGGGCAGGATCGGATACAGGTGTCGCTTCGAGAAGGTATGAGGGGCCCAGGTATAGACTGCGATCATCAGCAGCAGATAGGCGAGCGGCATCAGAAAGAGAAGGCGTAGCTCGACCCTCCTACGACGCAGTGTGGCCACCACCGGTGCCGCCAAGGCCAGCACCCACATGTAGCGCAGCGCCTGAAAAGGTGAGGAGGCGTAGCGCGCGAACACGACGTTGGTCCAGCGCGAGGCACTGACCACGAGCCCGGTATCCCGCCGGAAATGGAGTCGCTGCACGTTGCCGGGCTCGAAGGTGACGCTGTACCAGAAGTCGCCGAGCAACCAGGCATCGAGACACATCAGCGCCAACATCGCGGCTGCCGCCCCCGCGATCCAGTAGGCCATCTTGCGAGCAAAGCCTCGCAGGTCGATTCGGCCCTCGGTCCACAGGAACAACAAGGGGAGCCACCCGAGGATGATCCCGGTCTCCTTGGACTTCAAGGCTAGAACGGTCAGCGCTCCGATCGCCATCTCTTGCCACAAGACCCGCCCTCGCCGCGGCTCGCTCCGCAGCGCAGACAGGTAGACCACGACTGCCAGCGTTACGAACATCATGGCGGTGTAGTCGGAGAAGGCGCCGCCGGCGAGGCCAAGTACCGAGCTCTGGCTGATCAGAACAAAGAGTGTCACCGCCACGGTGCGCAGCTGCAAACGGGGTCCCAGCATTCGGCAGCCGACCGCGAGCGCAGTTACCGTGACGGAGAACATGAAGGACCAGTAGGTGCGAGAGCCGAGAAAGCCGTCGCCGTCTCGGAGCCAGAGGAAAGCCTTCAGCAGATAGACGTGTGCGTAGCGGAAAAAGAACCAATCACCCTTGGCGGGAAACAGAGCCTTGTAGACATAACGCACATCGTCGCCGCCGAGCAAGGGTGCGGTGAACCGACTCGTCCATAGCCAGCACAGCACGAACAGGCCGGCGAAGAATCCCACGTA
>JAUWSP010000081.1 GCA_030610025.1 Acidobacteriota bacterium
AGCTTTTTCGACAGCCTGGGCTTCGAGCCCGCTCCGTTGCGCTCTTTCGTCAAGAACCTGTAGCCGGATAACTTTTCATCCTGGCCCGAGAGGCCCGGAGTCTTCCCATGACCGTGACCAAGACCTACATACCGAAGAAGTTTCACCAGGCAGTCGTCAAGTGGCAGGAGACGTACCTGCCGGACTTCGACTTCCTGCTCGACAACTGGGACAAGTACTTCCCGCAGGATACCCGGTTCGAGCTCTGCGCCTTTCGCGAGTTGGGAATGTGCAACGAGATCGAATGTGGCGACCAGAAGGGCGCGCCGAAGTTCCAGCAGGCTGCCGAGATGGAGCAGCAACAGGGCGGCCATCTGTTGGGCGCCCTGAAGGCGCAGGCGAGCACGGAGTTCGGATCCATTCAGCAGCATCAGCTGACGCTGGCCAGGGCGCAGGAGGAAGAGGAGCAGTTTTGGATTCTGCGCATGATGGCCGAGGAGCTTCGACACGGCTATCAGATGTTCCACCTCTTGCTGGAGGACGATTGGAGCGACGTGACCGATCAATCGGGGCCGGAAATGGTGGAAGAGATTCTCTCGATGCAGACGGGGTCCCACATCCTGGGTGCTTTCAACGTCGATTTCGACTCCTTCGTCGACAACGTGACGTTCTGTGCCTTGATCGATCGAGTCGGCAAGTACCAGCTCTCGATGCAGCGAATCAGCGCCTACAAGCCGATGGCCGAGAGCATGCCGCAGATGCTCCGCGAAGAGGCTTTTCACCTGGCGGCCGGAGTCGTTCCCCTGCGCCGGTGGATGGAGAAGGCGGCCAAGGACTCGGTCTATATCACCACCAAGGACATTCAGAAGGCGATCAACAAGTGGCTGCCGCGGGGTCTCGAGATGTTCGGCGACGAGCGGGGCGGTGGCACCAACGTGCGCTACGGTCTCAAGCCGATGAAGAACGCCGAGGCCCAGGAACAGTACTATCAAGAGGTCGGCAAGGTCGTTCGCGACCTGAACATGCGCTTCATCCGAGCTCGCCTTCCCGAGCTTTCGCTGTCAGCAGCCGAAGCTTTGCTCGACAAGCTCCTGGACGACGGTGGAAGCAGTCAGGGCATCGCCTGGGAGGAGCTCGTTCACATGCCCCATCGGGACTTCTTCCGACGTCGTGGCGTGCCTGCTTTCGAGATGATCGGTTGGGAGGGGGAAGCGTTCGACGATGCTGAAGCCTATCTTCGGCATCTGACCTCTCACCTACCCGACGGCTATCGTGCGGGTCGGGACTTCAAGGACTACGCGAAGATGATTCACCGGGTCCATGCCGGAGAGCTGACCCGGGACGAGGCAGCCCGCACGATGCCAAGCTTGCGGCGGGTGGGGGGTGTTTGTCCGTGCTCACGTGCGGTAAGGTGGGTGGCGGAGGAGCCTGACGGTAATGGCTCGGGCGGCCATGCGCCAGCAGCACGCTGAGCAGTCCCCGAACCGATCGAATCAACCCTTATACAACGGAGCGGAACGATGAGTCTGTTTGGCCGGCTCGTAGTGACCACTTTGCCCCTGGTACCCAAGCCCGTGGTCGGGAAAGTGGCCTCGCGGTACGTAGCAGGGGAAACGTTGGAAGAAGCCCTGGAAGAGGTGCGCAAGCTGAATGCCCAGGGCGCTGTCGCCACCATGGATGTGTTGGGCGAGGAAGTCAGCGAACGCCCCAAGGCGGACGCTGCAGTCGAGGAGTACATTCGACTCTTCAAAGCCATCGATTCCTCGGATGTCGATTCGAATGTCTCGATCAAGCCCACACTTCTGGGCCTGAAGATCGACGAGGGTCTCTGTCGCGACAATGTGGAGCGTATCGCCTCGGCGGCCTCTGAGATCGGCAACTTCGTTCGTATCGACATGGAGGACCGCACCTGCACAGACGGCACCCTGCGGATCTACCACGAGCTGCAGCCGAAGTACGGCAACCTCGGCGTCGTGTTCCAGTCGTACATGCGCCGCACACTGCAGGACATCGAGGAGATGCCGGCAACGGGCGGCAACATCAGGCTCTGCAAGGGGATCTACATCGAGCCCAGGGCGGTCGCCTGGAAGGGCTACGAGACGGTGCGGCTCAACTTCGTGGCCGCTTTGGAGACGATGATCAGCCGAGATATCTACGCTGCCATCGCCACGCACGACGAGTACCTGGTCTGTGCGGCCGTGGCTCTCCTCGAGCGTCACCAGGTGCCACACGATCGCTACGAGTTCCAGATGCTCCTGGGAGTCGACGAGCAGCTGCGACAGATTCTGATCGACGCCGGTCACCGGCTTCGGGTCTATGTGCCGTATGGCAAGGACTGGTACCCGTACTCCACCCGGCGGCTGCGGGAGAACCCGGAGATGGCCATCCACGTCATGCGTGCCATGCTGGGAGTTCGCAAGGAGTAGCCGCAGCGAGTAGAATTCCAAGGAATGGGGAAGTTGCTGTAAACTGTACTACGCAATCGGTTTAGGGGGATGTTTCATCGTTTTCCTTCGCTCACTGGTGGAGGTGGTCCATGCCAGCTGTAGATGATGTCAAGGTTCTGAACCAAGTCGGGCTGTTCGAAGGCCTGAGCACCGAAGATCTCAATCGTCTCAACCTCCTGTTGCACAAGCGCTGCTTTGCGACGGGACTGAACATCATCACCGTGGCCCAGCCCGGTGATCTGGTCTACGTTCTCCTCGACGGCACTGTGAAGATCTATGTCGACCAGTTGGATGGCTCCGAGGTGATCCTGGCCTTTCTGGGCCCTGGCGACACCTTTGGTGAAATGAGCATGGTGGACACTGCCGGACGCTCGGCCAACGTCATCGCGTTGGAGGAGTGCAACTGTCTGATCATGGATCGCAACGCCTTCTATCAGTGCCTCAAGAGCATGAAGGGTCTGAGCTACAACCTGGTTCGACTGCTGAGTCGACGACTTCGCCTGGCCAACGAACAGATCCAGGCCCTGTCGACCCTCGATGTGCGGGGCAGGGTGGCCCGGCAGCTCCTGGCCTTCGCGCAGCAGTATGGTGAGTCCGATCCCTCGAACAACGTGCGAATTCCGCTGCGACTCACGCAGACCGACGTTGCGGCGCTAGTCGGCGCTTCCAGGGAGCGGGTGAATCAGGTCATTGTCGATTTCAAGGATAGCGGCTTCATTTCGGTGGACCCGTCCCACCGCTTCACGGTTCACGACGTCCAGGCGCTGGTCGGTCGCTGCCAATAGGCTTCAACGAATCTGCGTCGGAGGAGATCTGCGATGGAGGCATCGCAGATCTCCATGCTGTGTGGGAAGAGCGAGGCTTTGCTAGACTTTCGCTCCGCCCATGTCGCTCGAGATTCGCAAATCCGATCCTCATCCCTCGCCGACCTCGTGGGTCTGGCGGGTGGTCTAGAGGCACCCGAGGCAGACCAGGTGCTTCGAGATCTCCATGTCCGGAACCTGGCGGTTCTCGAAGATGTCTCTGTCGAGTTCGGTCCCGGGCTCAATGTCCTGACAGGGGAGACGGGGGCTGGCAAGTCCATCGTCGTGGACTCCCTGGCTCTGCTGGCGGGTGCGAGGGCGACGAGTGAGCTGATCCGGACCGGAGAAGAGATCCTGTCCGTCACCGGGATCTTCGAGCCGGTCGGGGAGCGGTGGCACCGGCTGCTGAGCGAGGCCGGTCTGCGGAACGAGTCCGATCAGCTGGTGGTGCGGCGGGAGATCAGTCGCGAGGGGCGAAACCGGATCTTCGTGCAAGACCAACCAGTAACCCTCGCTCTGCTGGCACAACTTGCACCTCAGCTGATTCGAATTCACGGGCAGCGTGACGAGCTCGGACTGGTCTCGACGCGGTTGCAGCGGCAGTGGCTCGATCGCTCGGGTGGTGACTCGGGTGTCGAAACTCTCCGCAAAGTCGAGGCGGACTTCCATCGCTTTCGTGACCTCGCTGCCAGGCTCGTGCGTATCGAAGGAGACGATCGATTGCGGCAGGAGCGAATCGATCTCCTGAGGTTCCAGGGTGGTGAGATCGACGCAGCCCACTTGCATTCAGGCGAGGAGGACGGTCTCAAGGCCGAGAGAGACGTACAGCGCCACGTCGAGGCCATCGGTGCGGCGCTCGGAGGCTCGCTCGACCTGCTCTTCGAGGAAGAGAGCTCGGCCTCCGAGAGGCTCTCGATGGCGGCGCGACGGCTGACCGAGATCGCCGAATGGGAGGCGAAAGCGCCAACCTGGTCCATGGAGCTGGAGGCGATGTCCATCGGACTCCAGGAGATGGTCGATGAGATGCGCCACCGGCTCGATTCGATGGAGGCCGATCCTGAGCGGTTGAATGCCATCGAGGAGCGACTCGCGATCATCGACAGGCTGGTTCGCAAGTATGGCGCAACAACGGTGGAGGTCTTGGCCTACCGTGACCAGGTCGGCTCGGAGCTCGAAGAGCTGGTGGGCGATGTCGAGCAAAAGGACGAGTTGGAGGAGCAGCTGGTCGGTGCCCTGGAGGAGTATCGTCAGGCGGCCAGTAATCTGTCCAATCGTCGCGCCGATTGGGGAAAGCAGTTGGAAGAGCGGGTACTCCGGGAGCTGCGAGATCTGGCCATGGCCAAGGCACGCTTCGAGGTGGCTCTGTCGACGCGGCGACAGGAAGCAAGCCGTCTGGAGCTCGATGGCGAACCCGTGGAATTCTCCGCCCGCGGATACGACCAGGTGGTCTTCCAGCTGGCAGCCAATCCGGGCGAAGAGATGATGCCGCTGGCCAGCAGCGCTTCCGGCGGTGAGCTGTCGCGGGTCTATCTGGCGCTGCAGCTGGCAGTTCGAGGCGAGGGTGCCGGGGAGGTGCCGACCCTGGTCTTCGACGAGGTCGATGCCGGAGTAGGAGGGGCCGAGGCGGCAGTCCTGGGGAGCAAGCTCCAGCGCCTTGCCGATGGTGGTCAGATTCTCGCCGTGACTCATCTCGCCCAGGTAGCCAGTCACGCCGATCGACAGTTCAGGGTTCGCAAACGGGTCCTCGGAGGGCGCACAGCCACCCGGGTCGACCCACTGACCGAGTCCGAAAGGGTGGAAGAGGTCGCTCGTATGCTGGCCGGCAAGCGAGTCACTTCTCTTTCCAGATCTCATGCCGAAGAGCTGATCGCTTCGACTGCCCGGAGGGTGCCTTGAGCCAGCGACCCGGGAGATGGTCCTGGGGCGACCCTCTAGCCGACATCCAGGAGACCCTGGCTGCGGGAGGCATGCTGGCCGTGCCGACGGAATCCAGCTACGCCCTGGCGGTAGACCCGAGAAGTGCCGAGGGAGTCGAGAGCATCTTTCGATTCAAGGCGAGGCCGAGCGACAAGCCGCTGCCGGTGGTGGCTGGAAGCCTGGAACACCTTGCCCTGCTGGGCATCGATGTCGAAGATCCCAGGTTGCGGATCCTGGCTTCGCTCTGGCCGGCGCCTCTCAGCATCGTGATCCCGACGCGGGATCCGTTACCTGCAGCCGGTGGGACCGGCTCGCTGGCAGTGAGGATCCCGGATCATCCTCGGCTGGTCGAGCTGCTGGCGAGGCTGCGAAGTCCCTTGACGGCCACGAGTGCCAACAGCAGCGGCGAAGCCGCCATCTGTGACCCGGTCGATCTGGCTCGCAAGCTGGTGGGTTGGCGGGCGCTGATCGTCGATGATGGACTGCTGCCCGGCGGGGCACCCTCTACCATGGTCGCACTGGGGCCGGAGACATTGGAGGTCCTTCGTGTTGGTCGCTATCCGGTCGCCATACTTCGACAGAGATTGAGGGATCTGGGATGGAGCTCGGGCTTTTCCGCCACGATCGCGGAAGAGTCTGCAGATCTCTTGCCAGGAGCCCGATGAATACGGAGCGCCACCGGAATGCATAGGATTTCTTGCAGTCTCCTCGTCTTCCTTCTACCGATTATTCTCGGTGCCGAGACCCGGACTTCATCCGCTGTTGCCGATGCAGGGCTCTTTCCCCTGGAGGCTGTGCGGCCCGGTTTGACCGGCTATGGTCTCTCCGTCTTCGAGGGTACCGAGCCGGAGCGCTTCGAGGTCGAGGTGCTCGGTGTGTGGCGAAACACCCAGCCATCTACGAGTTTCATTCTGGCTCGACTGAAAGGTAGGGGGTTGGAGGCCAGCGGCGTGATTGCGGGCATGAGTGGAAGCCCGGTCTACATAGACGGTCGCTTGCTGGGTGCCGTGGCATTCTCGTGGCTATTCGCCAACGAGGCCGTGGCGGGCATCACCCCCATCGAGCAGATGCGCCAACTCAGCGCCGATGCGCCAGCGGCGTCCCCGAAGCTGGCCAGAGGTGAGCCTCGTGAGCTTCGAGATCTCATCTCCAGCTCTCTTACCTGGCAGGACGTGCTGGAGCCCCTGCGGAGCCTGCGGGGCATTGGCCTGGAGTCGGCGGTCAGCGGTGTCCAGTGGAGCACGGTTGGATTCGGCAATGCCACTCGAGAGAATCTGGCCGTGGCGCTCGGAAATCTGTCTCCCGCCGGCCTGGCACCGGACACGTCGCACCCGGCTCTGGCCGCGGGATCGTCTGTGTCGGGGGTGCTCGTCGATGGGGACCTGCGTCTGGCGGCGACCGGAACTGTCACCGAGCGCCGGGGCGACGAGGTCCTGGCATTCGGACACCCCTTCCTCGGCGTTGGACCGCTTCGCATACCGATGGCCACGAGCGAGGTCGTGACAATCTTCCCCAGCCTGATGAGCTCGTTCAAGATCGCCAATCTGGGTGCGGCAGTTGGAGCGTTCGAGTTGGATCGAGCTGCTGGCATGCGTGGTCGAGTCGGAGCCGAGGCACCGATGACGCCGGTCTCGGTGCGGGTCACCGGTCTCGTGGACCGACAGTTCGAGGTGCGAGTCGCAGATTTGCCGCTGCTGACTCCGACCCTGGTGGCGATCTCCGCTTTGGGCTCTCTCGAGGCGGCCACGCAGAGCGGCGGTAGCCAGGGATTGGATCTCACAGCCCGGTTCGACCTGGCAGAGTGGGGAGAGCTCGAGGTCCGCCAGAGCTTCGATGGCGAGACGGCTGCTCAGGAAGCAGCCTTCTATCTCTTCGCATTCACCGGCTTCTTCCTCAACAACAGGTTCGAGGAGGTGAGTCTGGAGTCCATCGAAATCGAGCTCGAGCAGCATGCGGAGCCCAGGACGGCCCGTCTCGTCGGGGCGCACGTCAACCAGACTCTGGTTCGACCCGGGGATCGAATCGAGCTGATCGTCGATTTGCAGGCCTATCGGGGCGAGACCTTCCGTGCCACCCTGGCGCTCGATGTTCCCACCGGTCTTCCCGAGGGTCGCTATTCGCTACTGGTTGGAGATGGGATCAGCGTCGATGTCGCGAGACTCGAAGTGGAGAGGACGGAGCCTCAGACGTTTCCGCAAGCTCTGAGATTCCTGCGGTCGTTTCATTCGAGCCGCGAGCTGGTGGCACTGGGCGTTTTTCGGGGAGAGGGGCTGTCAGTAGGGGGCGAGGTGCTGCCACAGCTGCCGGCCTCCGTGCGCTCGTTGTGGAGCGCGGCGCCTTCGACCAGCGCTACTGCGTTGCAGCTGGCGGTGGCGCAGGAAAGTGTCCTCGAGATGGACCAGCCTCTGGAGGGCATCGTCCGGGTCGATCTCGAGGTGCGGCGCGAAGGACCGCTCAAAGAGGGGCCGGCAGCCGGGGAATCTCCGGCGGTGGGTGGGGAGCTTCAGAAATCGGCTCCGACATCGACAGGTACCGAGGGTGGGAGCCAGTAGAGAAGCCCGAGTTGAAGAGGAGCCGATGTGAAGAAACGATCAAGAGCTGGGCATCGACGGATGACTGAGTTGCGCTGGCTGGGATGGACCGCCCTGGTTCTGGGGCTGTTCGGTCTGGCTCGGTTGACTGCGGCAGAGGTGCGGATCTACTCGATGCAGAGTCGGGCGGCATTTCTGGCCGGCACACTGGATGGCATCGGTGTCGACTCGCTGGGTACGCTGCGGCTCGCAGACCAGGTGGAGCGCTTGACCGAGGTCAACGAACCCTTTCTGCTTTCGGCGGCCGCTCATCCGGAAGGCTGGGTCGTCGGCACTGGCAACGGGGGGCGAGTCCTGTTGATCGATCGGCAGGGTGCGACAACGGTGCTCTTCGAGGCGCCGGAGCCCGAGATCTTCGCCGTATGGGCGGCAGAGGACGGCGTGGTCTTCGCCGGATCGTCACCGAATGGCAAGGTCTATCGGATTGGCGAGGGCGAAGCGACCGTCTACTTCGATCCCGAACAGACCTACATCTGGGATCTCGAGCGGCGCCATGACGGAAGCCTCCTTGTAGCAACCGGAACGGATGGCAAGCTCTTCGAGGTTCGATCCGAGGGACAGGCCGAGGTGCTGTTCGACAGCCAGGACACGCATCTGCGGTCTTTGAAGGCCCTGCCCAATGGCCAGGTGCTGATGGGCACCGCCGGTGAAGGCCTGATCCTGAGACTCGACCCTGATGGCAGCGTTCGCACTCTTTTCGATGCCTCACAGCCGGAGGTAGTGGCCTTCGCGGCCGATCCGGACGGCAGATGCTATGCGGCTGTGCTGGCGTCGGAGGCGAGTCTGGTGAGCCTTCGCCGACCGACGGAGGAGGCATCGGACGAAGCAGAGCCCAGCTCCGAGGATGACGACGTGGGCGGCGAGGTGACGGTTCAGATAACCGTGTCGCCAGAGGGTGGAGGAGAGTCCGAGATGGTCGGGACCCGACCGAGTGGCTTTCAGGGCCCCCGCTCGGAGATCCTGAAAATCTCTCCGGAAGGTCTGGTGGAGAGCCTGATCAGTTTCGAGGAAGAAACGGTCTACAGCGTCGGCTGGCATCGGGGCCGCCTTTGGGTGGGTA
>JAUWSP010000029.1 GCA_030610025.1 Acidobacteriota bacterium
CCGCCGCGATGAACTTGGATCGACCTTGCGGATTGGTGAGCTTGAGAATCAGCATGTGCTCGGCCAGCCAACCTTCGTCGCGCGCCTGGACAGAGGCGATGCGCAAGGCGTGGCACTTCTTCCCGAGTAGGGCGTTGCCGCCGTAGCCGGAGCCGTAGGACCAGATCTCCCGGGTCTCGGGGAAGTGGCAGATGTACTTGTTCTCGGCGTTGCAGGGCCAGGGCTGATCCGGCTTCTTCTGACTGTCCAGGGGGTATCCCACCGAGTGGATCCCACGAACGAAGTCTTCACTTTCACCCAGGGCTTCCAGGACCTTTGTGCCCACGCGAGCCATGATGTGCATGTTGCAGACGACGTAGGGCGAATCGGTAATGACGATGCCGATTCTGGCGATGGGGCTGCCGATGGGGCCCATGGAGTAGGGAATGATGAACATCGTCCGGCCTTCCATACAGCTGTCGTAGAGGCCTCTCAGGTGGGCCTTCATCTCCGCCGGATCGCCCCAGTTGTTCGTTGGTCCCGCATCCTCATGATGCTGGGAACAGATGAAGGTGCGATCTTCCACCCGCGCCACGTCGGCCGGGTCCGAGCGTACATAGAGCGAGTTGGGACGCAGCTCGGGATCCAGCCATCGGGCCGTCCCGGTCTCGGTCATGATCTGGGCCAGTTCCTCATACTCCTCGGTGGATCCGTCGCACCACCAAACCATGCCCGGGGCGCAGAGGTCGGCCACCCTTTCGACCCAGGCCTGCAGTTTCGGGTTCGAGGTCGGCGCAGCTTCTAGGGACGACGTATAACGCATCGGATTTGACCTTTCTTCTAGGTGTCAGGGTTTCATGCGCACGGGACCCGACCTGGCCGCCGTGCCGGAGCACCTTTCAATATATCAAGAAGGCCACGGACTCCTAGCGAAGCTTCGCCTCGAACCGACGAGAAGACAGCAGAGGGCACCAGACCCACAGAACTCGACTCGAACATGACGATGTCGAGCCATGGGCTGGGCCGCCAGGGGCGGGCTACGGATCTTTGCCTTCGGTCAGAGGTCGGGGCCGCTGGAAGAGGTACCCTTGAACATAGTCGACCCCGATCTGCTGAAGGGCCTCGAGTGTGGCTTCGTCCTCGACCGACTCGGCGATGGTGCGGAGCCCCATCACCTCGCCAATCTCGTGGATCGATGCGACGAGAGCAGCCTGGATCGGGTCGGCGACCATTTCGCGCACGAACCCTCCATCGATCTTCAGAAAGTCCAGAGGCAGGTTCTTCAGGTAACCGAAGGAGCTCAGACCCTGGCCGAAGTCGTCGAGAACGAAACGGCAGCCCAGGCCTTTCAGCACTGAAATGAATCGCATCGCCATCGGTAGGTTGGCGATGGCGGCGGTCTCGGTGATCTCGAAAAAGACGCGCTCGGGTGGAATCCTGGTCTTGTCGAGCTCTTCCACCACGAAGTCGAGGAACCCCTCGGCCCCCAGACTCAGACCCGACAGATTGATGGCGAATCGACTGTTCTCAGCCAGGGCGCAATTGCTAGGGTCTGCGAGTTGCCGCAAGGCGGTGCTCAGGACCCAACGGTCAATCGTCGGAATCAGTCCGTAGCGCTCGGCTGCCGGAATGAAGGCTCCCGGATAGACCAGCTTGCCCTCTTCGTCGATCAGGCGGATGAAGAGCTCGCTCAGTGGAGGCTCGGAGTCGCTGCCGCCGAGAGGCTTGATGATCTGGTGATAGAGCCGGAAACGGTCCTCGTCGAGGGCCTTCTGGAGGCGGGAGATCCACTGCATCTCCCCATATCTCTCGGCAATCTCGCGGTCGCCGGGTTGATAGATGTGGATGGAGCCGCCGCCCTTGTCCTTGGCTACGAAACAGGCAGCGTCCGCGGCACTCAACAGGGCATCCGCACCGGAGTGCGAGGCAGACAAAGGTGCCAGACCGCCGCTGACCCGGTTGGTGAAGGTGCGGCCGCCCCAATGGAAGCGAAAGCTGTGGATGGCTTCGCTGATCTCCTTCGCGCGCTGCTCCGCCTCTTCCGGGGAGCAGTCTCGGAAGAGAATACCGAACTCATCGCCTCCCAGACGTGCCAGGACGTCCTGTTGCCGGACCCTCTCCTCGATGACCGAGGCGATCTTTCGAATCAACTGGTCACCGGCGGTATGGCCGCAGGTCTCGTTGACGAGCTTGAACGCATCGAGGTCCAGCTGACAAAGGGCATGTCGCCCGCCCCGCCCGCTGCGCGACTGCAGTGTCTGCCGGAGCTGTTGTTCGAACTCCCGGCGATTGATCAGGCCGGTCAGGGGGTCGTGGCTCGCCAGGTGCTCCATTTCGTCTTCCACCCGGCGGACCTGGGTCAGGTCCTTGAAGACGAGGATGGAGCCGATGACCTTGCCTTCCTGGTTGCGGATTGGAGCGGCGGAATCATGGATGGGGAACTTGCTCCCGTCTCTGCGGACCAACAGTCGTTGGCCGAGAAATGCGACTTCTCGTCGCTCTTCCAGGCAGTGGTGGACCGGGTCGAGGACCTTCTTGCCGGTCTCTTCATCGACCACCCTGTAGACCGCCTCTGCCGCCCTGCCGTAAGCCTCCTCGAGAGTCCAACCGGTGAGCTTCTGGGCCACCGGATTGAGGTAGTCGATGATGCCCCGGGCGTCGGTCCGGATGACGCCATCGGCGATAGAGGCCAGCGTGACGAGGGCGCGCTCCTTCTCCTGAAAAAGGGCGCTTTCAGCGATCTTGCGCTCGGTAATGTCATGGGCGACGCCGATGATCCGCTGCGCGCGGCCGTCGGCATCCCGCATCGCTACCGCCCTTTCGGCCAGCCAACGGACTTCGCCACGGGGCGAGAGGCAACGGATGTCGACCGACAGGTTCTCATCGTCGGCCTTGAGCAATCGGAGGAGCGCGGCTTCGAGATTGGGCCGATCCTCGGGGTGAACGAGCTCCAGAAAGGCTCTGCCGCTCGAGATCTGGTCGTGGAGTGGCAGCCCGAAAAGCTGGTCGATGAGCTGGGACGTGATGAGAGCGTCAGTGTCGGGGTCCCACTCCCAGGTCACCGAACGTGCGGCCTGTTGGGCAAAGGCGAACCGCTGTTGGACATCGTGCAACGCGATGGCCGACTGCTCCTGGGCGGTAACGTCGAAAGCGGTGACCAGGCTGGCCGGCTGCCAGTCGAGCTCGACGTATCCGGAGGTCAGGCGTATCCAACGCTCTTCTCCGTCCTTGCGCCGGAGCTTCCACAGCTCTGCGTTGCCATCGGGCTGAGAAGCTGGTGTGGATCCATTGCCGCCAACAGACAGGGGCTCGGCGAGATCCTGAAACCCCATGCTCATCATCTCAGGGGCCGAGTAACCGGTCAGCTCTTCGGCGGCCGGGTTCACATAAAGTAATCTCTCGCGGTGGACGAAGATGGCCACCGGCATGGTTTCGGCTAAGATTCTGAACCAGTGCTCGGCCTGAGTCAGGGGGCGTGACGGGGGGGGAGTTGGCCTCATGTCGGCAACATCCTGCAGGGATTATAGCGGTGGAAAAACAACGCGGGACGAAGAATCAGGCAGGCATCCCAGAGCTGCCGCCCGAGGTGACTGCGGAATCCGACTGGGAGCCCTTCGTGCCTCTCGCGCTGGAGGGAGGACAGCGGTCTTTTGTCAGCGGAAAGCCGCAGAGCGGCCTGCTGAGAGTCCAATATTTCAGACGGTCTGGGGATGGTGCGGTGGTGGGCCGGGCCTGGTTCGGACCCGGCGCGGCCGGTCCACCGGGGCATGCGCACGGTGGCAGCATAGCGGCGGTTCTCGATGAGGCCATGGGGGGGGCAGCCTGGTCGAGTGGCTATGCCTCGGTGGCGGCGCATCTCGAGGTCGACTTCACGAAGATGATCCCCCTGGGGACCGACGCCTTGCTCGAAGCGTGGGTCGAAGAAGTGCATGGAAGGAAGGTGACGACCCGTGGCAGGTTGCTCGATGATCACGGCGAGTCCCTTGCCGAGGCGGTCGGGCTGTTCGTAGTGCTCGACGCCGAGCGGTCCGGAGACGTGCTCGAACAGGTAGCGAAGGCCATGGGAGTCGATCCGGCCGAGCTGCTGTCGAATCTGGGGACACCGCACGAGTAGTCGAGGAGGGCCTTGCGTGTCCGGTCTACCTGCCATCGCGAAAGATCTCTCCGCGGCTCTCCGACCTCTTCGCTTCGATTTGCCGGTAACTCACGTCTACGATCCTCTCGACTATGCGTGGCCGGCGCACCAGGAATACCTGGAGCGGTTTGGGCAGGGTTCCAAGGAGGCCGTCCTGGTGGGGATGAATCCTGGGCCCTGGGGCATGGCGCAGACGGGAATCCCCTTTGGGGAGGTCTCCTTCGTCAGGGACTGGTTGGCGATCGACAGTCCCGTGGGTCGCCCACATGCCGAGCACCCGAAGCGCCCGGTCGAGGGATTGGCCTGTTCCCGGAGTGAGGTCAGTGGACGACGAGTCTGGGGTTGGGCGAAGGACCGGTTCGAAACTCCGGAGCGCTTCTTCGAGCGCTTCTTCATCGCCAACTACTGCCCGCTGATGTTCCTCGAGTCCAGTGGTCGCAACCGCACTCCGGATCGCCTGCCTTCCGGCGAACGGGCGCCGCTGCTGGCAGCCTGCGACGAAGCGCTGCGGCTCTCTGTTCAGCAGCTCGACCCGACGTGGGTCATCGGAGTCGGTCGATTCGCAGAGGCCAGCGCTCGGCGTGCCCTCGAGGGTCTCGTCGGGGTGCGGGTGGCGGGAATTCTCCATCCGAGCCCGGCCAGCCCGGCCGCCAACCGGGGTTGGCAGGCTCAGGCCAGGGCTCAGCTGGCAACCCTCGGTCTCGAGGACTGACATAGCGTGGCGAAAGGCCAGCTGATAGTTTCAACCGCCGTGACCGGTAACCCGTTGATGATTTGGAGACATCGTTGACTCCTTCCTTGGCATTTGTGGCCCTTTCCCTGGCTCTCGCGCTTGGGGTTCTCGGTTGGGCGATCGTGCAATTCCGTCGACAGCGCCGCGAGACGGAGAGACTCCTGGAGGTCGAGCAGGCCCTGCGTCACGATGCGGCCCGGCTTCGGGTCATGCTGGAGCAGCTACCTGCCGTCGTGTGGACCACCGACGCCGGACTCGAGTTCACCTCCAGCCGAGGCGCGGCTCTGCGGGGTCTCGGGCTGCAGCCGGACCAGGCGGTTGGACAGTCGATCTTCGAGTACTTCGGCACCGATGATGAAGAGTTTCCGGCCATCGTGGCGCATCGGGCGGCGCTCGAAGGGGAGTCTCTGGCATTCGAGATGGAGTGGGGCGGTCAGAGCTTCCACTCCCTGGTGGAACCCCTTCGAGAAGACAACGGATCGATCGTGGGGACGGTAGGCGTAGCGCTCGATGTGACGGAAATCCGCGAGTCAGAAGCTGCACAGAGGGCCAGCGAGGAGCGATATCGGGATTTCCTGGCGCACAGCTCGGAGGGAATCTGGCGGTTGGAGCTCGATGAGCGGATGCCGGTCTCACTACCCCTGGACGAGCAGGTCGAGTTCCTCTACGCGCACGGACAGTTTGCGGAGTGCAACAATGCCCTCGCGTTCATGATCGGCCTGAGCTCGCCGTCACAGCTCGTGGGTGCCACTCTAGAGCGCCTCCTGTCACGAGATGATCCACAGGTGGTAGACCATCTGCGGCTCTTCATGAAGTCCGACTACGATCTGGAAGAGGCGGAGATCGAGGAGGTCGATCGGCGGAGTCGATCACGCTTTCATCAGATCAATCTCACCGGAATACTCGAAGATCGATACCTGGTGAGGGTCTGGGGCACGCATCGCGACGTCACCGACCATCGGCGCGCGGAGCAAGGGCTGCGCGCTTCGGAGGAGCGCTATCGCGAGATCTTCGAAGGGTCTCTCGACACGCTGTTCCTCAGTACGCCCGAAGGACACCTTCTGGACATCAATCCGGCTGGCGTTCGCCTTCTCGGATACGACAGCAAAGAGGAAGTGCTGCAGGTCGAGATCGAGGAGCTGTACCTCGATCCCGAGATGCGGCAGAACGGGCTCGACCAGCTCAACCGAGATGGGTTCTTGCGGGACTTCGAGCTTCGCCTGCGGCGCAAAGACGGTAGCGAGGTGAGAGTCCTGGAGACGACCACTGCGGTGAAGGGTGAAGCGGGCGAGCTATACGCCTTGCGAGGCATGTTGCGCGACGTCACCGAGCAGCGCGCCCTCGAGGAGCAGCTGCTGCGTTCGCAGAGGATGGAAGCGGTGGGCAGAATGGCAGGTGGTGTGGCCCATGACTTCAACAACCTGCTGACAGTCATCAACGGTCGAAGCGACCTCCTACGCTCCCAGCTGGATCCTGGCAGTCCGCTGGTCGCCGAGGTCGATGAGATCAAGGCGGCTGGAGAGCGGGCCGCGTCACTGACGCGCCAGCTCCTGGTTATCAGCCGTCGGCGATCCATCGCGCCTCAGGCCATCAACTTCAACGAGCTGGTGCAGAACATGGAGAATCTGCTGCGGCGCTCGATCGGGGAGCAGGTCGAGTTGGTCGCACACTTCGCTCCGGATCTCGCCAACGTCAAGGCGGACCCCGGACAGATGGAGCAGGTGATCCTGAACCTGGCCTTGAATGCCCGTGACGCCATGCCGCACGGCGGCCGGTTGGTCATCGACACGGCCAATGTCTCGGTGACCCCGGGCTCGGCCCTGGCCCAGTTCGGGCTGGACCCGGCACCCTATGCCTTTCTACGCTTCCAGGATTCTGGAACGGGAATCGATCCCGGCATCCGGGGCCAGATCTTCGATCCTTTCTTCAGCACCAAGGATCCCGCTGAAGGAACCGGCCTCGGCCTGGCCACGGTCTACGGCATCGTGCAGCAGTCCAACGGCCATATCCGGGTCGAAAGCGAACCAGGCAGGGGAGCCTGCTTCGAGGTCTACCTGCCAGCAGTTTCCGAGCCCGTGGAACCGATCCACGAGGAGGTGGTGGAGCCGAGCAGTCCGAGTGGCTCGGAGACGGTGTTGCTGGTCGAGGACGAAGCCGCCGTCAGGGGTCTGCTGCGACGCTTCATGGATTCCAAGGGCTATCGGGTCTTGGAGGCCTGCGACGGTGAGGAGGCTCTGAGCGTCGTCGAAGAGGAGCGCGGGCAGATCGACCTCCTGCTGACCGACCTGGTCATGCCTGGCATGGGTGGCTTCGAGCTGGCCCACCGCCTCGAAGCGAAACTACCGGAGGTCAAGATCCTCTTCATGTCGGGCTATAGCGAGGGAGCAGAGGCCTTCTTCAACAGCGGGCTGGTCTCCGACGCCAAGAACTTCCTGCAGAAGCCCTTTTCCACCGACCTTCTCGCTCAGCGTCTGCGAGAGGTCCTCGACTCGGGCTGATCCGAACGCCCAACCCACCCCCAGGCTTGACATCGGGGAAGCCGCTGGTATGATGCGGCCCTAAACCGGACCATGAAGGTCCTGTTTTGGAGAAACCGGAGCTAGAAGGCCCAAGCATGCTGCGCATTACCAAACAGTCAGACTACGCCGTTGTCTTGATGACGCACATCGTGTCCACAGAGGATCGATGGCTGAACGCCTCGGAGTTGGCAGCTCGGGCCGGACTTCCACAGCCGATCGTCAGCAAGATCCTAAAGCTTCTGACCCGCGGGCGGCTACTGGAATCGCACCGGGGCGTGAAGGGCGGCTACTGTCTGGCACGGCCCTCGGCCGAGATCACCGTCGCCGAGATCATCGAGGCACTCGAGGGTCCAATCTCGGTCACCGAATGCATCGAGGAATCGCCTGGAGAATGCTCCCAGGAGGCCTTCTGCCGAGTGCGCGGCAACTGGCAGCGCATCAACCACGTTCTGCGAGACGCACTGAGTGAGATAACCCTGGAGGAAATGGCCCGACCTGGTTCAGCTGTGCTGGTCACTCTCGGAGACCGCGAGACGGTCCCGAACGTGACGGCAGGCTGAAGGGCGGTCTTTCCCCATTCAGGCCAGAGGAACTATTCAAGATGGCACCCAGCGATACAGAGCTACTGGAACAACACGTAGATCAGAAGTACGAAGCCGGTTTCGTCACCGAGGTGGAGACGGAGACCTTTGCGCCGGGGTTGGATGAAGATGTCATCCGTCGAATCTCGGAGCTGAAGGGCGAGCCCGATTGGATGCTGGATTGGCGGTTGAAGGCCTTCCAGCACTGGCAGACCCTGACGGAGCCGACCTGGGCGAACATCGAGTACGAGCCGGTGGACTACCAGGCAATCTCCTACTACTCGGCGCCGAAGTCGAAGCAGGATGGACCCCAGAGCCTGGACGAGGTGGATCCCGAGATCCTACGCACCTATGAGAAGTTGGGCATTCCCCTGCAGGAGCAGAAGATGCTGGCCGGAATCGCGGTGGATGCGGTCTTCGACAGCGTCTCGGTCGCCACGACGTTCAGGGAGAAGCTGGCCGATGCAGGCGTGATCTTCTGCCCCATCTCCGAGGCCATTCGAGAGCATCCAGAGCTAGTGAAGAAGCATCTCGGCACGGTGGTACCTTACAGCGATAACTTCTTCGCAGCTCTCAATTCGGCCGTTTTCTCAGACGGCTCGTTTGTCTATGTGCCCAAAGGGGTGCGCTGCCCGATGGAGCTATCGACCTACTTCCGCATCAATGCCCCGAACACGGGTCAGTTCGAGCGCACCCTCATCATTGCGGAAGAGGGCTCCTACGTGAGCTATCTGGAGGGTTGCACGGCGCCGATGCGAGACGAGAACCAGCTGCACGCCGCCGTGGTCGAGCTCTATGCCGGTGAAGAGGCGCAGATCAAGTACTCCACTGTGCAGAACTGGTATCCGGGTGACCCCGAGACCGGAGTCGGCGGCATCTTCAATTTCGTCACCAAGCGGGGTCTGGCCGCCGGCCGACGATCGAAGATCTCCTGGACACAGGTAGAGACCGGCTCGTCGATCACCTGGAAGTACCCGAGCTGCATCCTCAAGGGAGACGAGTCGGTGGGTGAGTTCTACTCGGTGGCCCTCAGCAAGGGGCGCCAACAGGCGGATACCGGCACGAAGATGATTCACGTTGGCAAGAACACGACCTCGACGATCATCTCGAAGGGAATCTCGGCTGGACATGGCCAGAACACCTATAGAGGCGCGGTGAAGATCCTCAGCGGTGCCGACAACTCGCGCAACTTCTCGCAGTGCGACTCCATGCTGATCGGCGACCAGTGCGGAGCCCACACGTTTCCCTACATCGACGTGCAGAGCCCCAGCGCTCAGATGGAGCACGAGGCCTCGACCTCGAAGATCGGTGAGGACCAGGTCTTCTACTGCAACCAACGGGGCATCGACACCGAGGACGCGGTGTCGATGATCGTCAATGGCTTCTGCAAGGAAGTCTTCAACGAGCTGCCCATGGAGTTTGCCGTCGAAGCGAGAAAGCTGTTGGAAATCAGCCTGGAAGGCAGCGTCGGCTGAGCCGCCGCCGAGGCCGGTGAATCGCGGCTCGCAGATTGGCAAGAGCAACTGAATCTATAGATCGAAGGAAAGATAAAGAAGGGAACTCGAGATGAGTCTGTTGGAGATCAAGAACCTGCATGCGCGGGTCGAAGAACAAGAGATCCTCAAGGGTGTGGACCTGATCATCAATCCAGGTGAGATCCACGCCATCATGGGTCCGAACGGGTCGGGCAAGTCCACCCTCGCCCAGGTTCTGGCTGGAAAAGAGGACTACGAGGTGACGGAGGGAGAGATCCTTTACAAGGGTGAGGACCTCCTGGAGATGGCGCCGGAGGAGCGGGCTCGTGAGGGCATCTTCATGGCATTCCAGTACCCGGTAGAGATCCCCGGAGTGAGCAATGTCTACTTTCTCAAGGCGGCACTGAACGCGATTCGCACGCATCGCGGTCTCGAAGAGATGGATGCCATGGACTTCCTCGTCTACGTACGCGAGAAGATGAAGGTGGTGAAGATGGACGAGGCACTGCTCAATCGTCCCGTCAACGAGGGGTTTTCCGGTGGCGAGAAGAAGCGTAACGAGATCTTTCACATGTCGGTGCTCGACCCTGTTCTCGCCGTGCTCGACGAGACGGATTCGGGACTCGATATCGACGCTTTGAAGATCGTTGCCGATGGCGTGAACTCGCTGCGCAGCGAGGACCGGGCGTTTCTCGTCATTACTCACTACCAACGACTGCTCAACTACATCGTTCCAGATGTGGTTCACGTGTTGATCGATGGGCGAATCGTTCGCTCGGGCGGCAAGGAACTGGCCTTCGAGCTCGAGGACAAGGGCTACGCCTGGTTGGAAGAGCCCCTCGGGGCCGGCGAACCGGTGGGCGCCTAGTGTCCCGTGCGGTAAGCCTCAGGAGAGATTGAGCAACCATGACAACCACAATGACGGCCAGCGATACAGATCGTTTCGTAGAGGTGTTCGAAGCCTTCGAGAAAGGCCTTCCCGCCTCCCAGCCCGAAAGCCTGCGAAAGATTCGACGCGAGGCGATCGGGCGCTTCTCGGACCTCGGCTTCCCCACCATTCGACAGGAGGAATGGCGTTTCACGAACGTGGCCCCCATAGCCCGCACCCCTTTCAGTCTGAAGGTTGCTACCGATACCGTGAAGGCAAGCAGCATCCAGCCCTTCTCGTACGACGGAACCATCCAGCTGACTCTCGTCAACGGTCGATATGTTGCCGCATTGTCGCAGCTGCACAGCCTTCCCGAAGGCGTCGTCGTTTGTAGTCTGAACGAGGCCCTGGAAAAGCACCCCGAGAAGGTCGAGCCCCACCTGGGCAGGTTGGCGAGCTTCGAGAATCACCCCTTTGTGGCTCTCAATACCGCCTTCTATGGCGACGGGATCTTCATCTGGGTGCCGCGAAACCAGGTGGTGGAGCCACCGATCAATCTGGTCCTGGTCGGCAGTCCGTCGGCCGGTCCGATCGCCTTCTTTCCGCGCAACCTGATCGTTGGTGGCGAAAGCAGCCAGGTGACCGTGGTCGAGCAGTACGTGACGGTTGGCGAGGGGACCTATCTCACCGCACCCGTGACCGAGATCGTGGCCGGGGACAACGCGGTCGTCGATCATTACAAGCTGCAGCGGGAGTCCAGCGAGGCTTTTCACATGGCCACTTTCCAACTCCAACTGGGCCGCGATAGCAACGTTTCGTCCCATTCCATCTCCTGGGGAGGTGGATTGGTGCGTAACGATGTGAACGCGGTATTAGACGGACAAGGGGGGGAAGCGACACTCAATGGCCTCTACATGGTGGAAGGAACCCAGTTGGTAGACAACCATATGCGCGTCGATCACGTGGCGGCACACTGTGACAGTCACGAGCTCTACAAGGGGATCCTCGAGGGCAAATCCAGGGCTGTCTTCAACGGGCGCATCTACGTGCACCCTGGGGCTCAGAAGACCGATGCCAAGCAGACCAATCGCAACCTGCTGATCTCCCCGGACGCGATCTGCAACTCGAATCCTCAGCTGGAGATCTTCGCGGACGACGTCAAATGCACCCACGGCTCGACGGTCGGCCAGATCGACGAGACGGCGATCTTCTATCTGCGCTCGCGAGGTATCGGAGAAGCTGCAGCACGTAGCCTGCTGACCTTTGCCTTTGCGGCCGATATCGTGGAACGCATCAAGGTCGGAGCGGTTCGCCGGGACCTGGAGGAATTTCTCTTCCGGCGTCTGCCGAAGGGCGACATCGTCCGGCAGGCCGTATAAGCTCCGGTGCGCTTATGCCTGAGCTCGATGAAGTGAAGGAAACCGCAGCTGCCGCGGCGGCAGAGCAGCCGTTCGATGCCGAGCAGATACGGCAGGATTTTCCCGCCCTGGGCCTGAGTGTCTACGGCAAGCCACTCGTCTATCTGGACAACGCGGCGAGCACCCAGAAGCCGGTGTCGGTGCTGGATGCGGAGGACCGCTGCTACCGGGAGTACTACTCCAACGTCCATCGGGGCGTTCACTACCTGTC
>JAUWSP010000078.1 GCA_030610025.1 Acidobacteriota bacterium
AAATCTGTGCCGAGCGGGCAGGGAGCCAACTCATCAGCAGCTCGTTGCTACCGCGCCTGGACACCGATCTGCGTCACCTGCTCGAGCAGGGAACGCGCTTCGGAAGCTGCTCACCGCACGAGCCCGATGGGGCCGAGCATCTCGAGGAGGTCGTGTGCTCCTGGGACGAGTGATCGGAACGGTCGTCCCCGCCGTGGTAGTCGAGGGCCTCGCCGGCACGCCGATGCTCTGGGTGCAGCCCCTCGATCGCCACTGCGAGCCCGAGGGAAAGCCGATCGTCTGCGCCGACGGTACTCGTATGGCCGGCCCCGGCGAGACCGTCTACTGGGTAGAGAGCCGGGAGGCCTCGCTCACTCTCGATCCGTGGTTCGTTCCGGTCGACCACGCCATCGTGGGGTTGGTCGACGACATCAAGAACGACCCGCCAGATGACGACCCGGGGTGGCCGTGATACTCGGGCGAATCGCTGGCAGCGTCGTTTCGACGATTCACCACCCGATCGTCGAGGGCCGCAAGCTCCTGATCGCGGAGCGGCTGGACGCCGAGGGCCACTCTACGGGTGGTTACGTGATCGCCTACGATGCGATCGGCGCCGGCCATGGCGAGGCGGTGCTGATCATCGACGAAGGCAACGGCGCCCGCCAGGTGCTGGAGAATCCAACCGCTCCGGTTCGAGCTGTGGTGGTCGGAATCGTCGACGGGCTCGATATCGCTTCCGACTGATCCTGGTTGGCTACGGCTTCTCAGGGACGCCAGGGCTCGACATAGGTTCCGCTTTCCCAAAGCGCCAGAGCATCGTTCCAGAAGTAGGGGACGCACCATCCCACCAGGATGAGCAGGCAGAGGGCACAGACTGCGAGGTTGCGTCGGCCGAGCTGCCGCACCGGAAATCCCCTGCTCACCCAAGCTGCGGCATAGACCATCAGAAGCGGCATCAAGGGCAAGCGGTACCTGGACGACGCCTGGGCGAGGATGTGCACCGTCGCGATGATGCCAAAGACCAGAATCGGTAGAAGTCGTCTCGCCCGACCGCGACTGGAGGCGATGCCGAAGAGGCCGCCGATCGAGATGCCGAGATAGGACAGCAAGACCGCCACCAGTACCAGGCGTACCACCCATAAAGCGGGCTCGCCGTAGGATCCCCGACTGATCTTCTTGAGGACGAACGAATCAGGGCTGAAGAGCAAAGCGGAGTTGCGAGCCAGCTTCTTGAAGATCCAGGTAGGCTGTTCCTGGCGAATCAGCTGCACGGCCTCTGCCTTCGCGAAATCGACCCCTTCCATCTCCTCGTCGAACGACGCGAGCTGCCGTCGAAACCCTGACAACTCTTGCCAATCAGGACGTAGCCAGTCTTTGCCTTGTACGGTGTTGCCCTCACGCATGCCCATCCAAAACACCGTGGAAACGGGAACGAATCGACCCAGGAGCCGGTGGTTTCGAACCGTCCACGGAAGAATGACGACAGCGGTGCAGATCAGCATCAAAAGGGCCCGTGCCCGAGCTCTCCTGCGATCGGATTCGGGGACGCTCACCCACCACCAGATGGCGGTTCCCACAGCAAGAACAATGGCGATCTCGCGCGTCAGTCCGGCGGCGCCAAACAGGAGGCCAGCCAGGATTGCCTCGATCGGCGAGTTGCTGCGTGCGGCGCGAATGGCCAGGGAAAAGGCTGCCGTGATCAGGACCAACAGCAGGGTCTCCGACCAGAAGTAGTGGCTGTAGCCGAGAAAGGTCGGATAGAAGGCGGCGATCAGCCCCGCGAGGAACCCGGTTCGCACATCGAAGAGCTCTCGGCCCAATACCATCGTGGCCAGTGCCAGGAGGGCACCCAGGACGAGCTGTGCCTGATGAAGAGACCTGAGATCATTGGGTGAAGGATCCTGGGTCGATGAAGAGTCGTCGCGCAGAAACAGAGACAGGAAGAACGATTGCGCTGGCGGCCATCGGGCGTCGCGCACGCCATCGACTCCATATCCTTCGCCCTGATGGAGCTGGGTCGCGGCTCGTACGTATCGAACCTCGTCGCCGGTGAGATCGACTGGAGAAACGGCTCGATAGAGGCCGGAACGAACACCCAGGCTGAGGACTGCCAGTATCAGCAGCCCCAGGAGGGGACCTCCCCGCTCACTCATGACTCGCCTGCAGCAGCTGCGGGCCGGGGAGGAAGTCCGAGACGCAAGTTCTCCGAGACAGCATCGAATCCCCTAGTCGATGTAGCCAAGCTCGCGAAGCTGTTCTTCGGTCTCTGGTGAAAGAACGGCAGCCTCGGGATCCTCGGCGGTTCCATTTTGGTGAGTGTCCTGCTTCATGGCCTGGCCCGGTACCAGGGCCGCCATGTGCTCCTCGGCAAGACTCGACAGGGTGCTGAATGCTGCCGGACGAAGATCTCTCAAGTTGGTCGTCTCAGCCGGGTCGGCACTCAGATCGAAGAGTAGGCCGATCTCATCACCGAACTGTCGATGCCCCTGGACATACTTGACAGGTCCCTGGAGAGCGACCCTTCGAATCGGCTCCTCAGAGACATGATCGGCATGAAGTACCACGGGATGAAGGGTACGATCTACAGGGATTTCATCTTGGCCTGTCATGAACGGCACCAGGTCCAGGCCGCCTGTCGGCCGGGCAGCCTGCGGGACTCCGGCCAGGCTCGAGACTGTCGGCAGGATGTCGGGATGCCAGACCAGGCCGTCGACGATCCGGGTGTCCTGATCTCGCAGCAGCCTCGGGTAGGAAACGATCAGGGGAACCTTCAACACCTCGTTGAAGGGTATGTAGCCATGGCGCTGACGACCGTGCTCGAAGAACGCTTCGCCATGGTCGCCCAGAACGATGAACAGGGTGTCATCCCATTGATCCAGCTCGATCAGGGTGTCGCGGATCTTGCCGATGGCCGCATCAATCAACCGGATTCTCTCGATATAGCTCGCCAGCATCGCCTGCCGGTCTGATTCGAAGGCGGCTGTCTCTGCAAAGCCGGCCGGAAGACGGTGGCCGCAGCCGTGGATCATCTCCGGGCGACGAACGGCCAGATGATTGAAGACCATGCAGGAGTAGAGATCCCCTTCGGAAAGGGTGTCGAGCTCTCCAGTCTGTGCGAGTTGGCGCCACCTCTCGACATTGGCCCGGGAAAACCGCTCGCCCTGAGGCCCGTCCTCGAGCAACCGCTCGTAGCCACCGTACGGGACATGGGCCGCATAGGTATGTAGGAAGAGGAAGTAGCGATCCTCCGCTGAGGAGCGGATCCACTCGAGGATGGAGTCGAGCCGGTCATCCACGACAGCCAGTCGCTTGAGCTGGGAGTAGCTCTCGAAACCCCGATCGAATCCGAACCGGGCCGCGACGTAGCCGCCCTCGTGAAATGCGCCAGTGCGATATCCAGCCACCTGCAGCTTCTCGGCCAGCACCGGCACCTGAGGGCTCAACATCGAGTCCTCTGTCAGAACGCCATGCTCGACCGGCTCGAGGCCGGTGAAGATCGACATGTGAGATGGGATGGTGTAGGTGGAGGCGGCGTAGCTGTCCCGAAAGAGCACCCCTTCCGAGGCGATTTCGGCGAGAAACGGCGTGTTCGTGGACTCTCCATAGCCGCTCACCAGATCGGCTCGTACGGTGTCCATGCTGAACATGATGATTCGTGCTGGAGGTCCTGGCTCGGGTTCGGATTTGTCGGAGCAGCCTATAAGAAAGAGCCCAAAGCAGATGGTGAGAGTGGCTCTGAAACCGGGAGAGCAGCGCCACGGCGCATGCGAATAGCGCCTTCGTCGTGTGGTTGTCATGTTTCTCGTCAGCTCCTCGAGGACCAGGTGAACCGATGCATGCCTGGGCGCGATTCTCCCACACCGGGGTTCGCACCAACTACGTTACGAGTCGCTCTTGAAACGAGCCTGCAGCGGCAACGCCATCCACGACGGCGTCGCTGAGATCGAGGGGGCTTGCCGCCTGTAGGTTACTCGGCGATCACTTTGGCGCTGGCTAGAATGACTGCCGAGGAATCGGCCATCTCGTTGTAGTAGCCGATGAAGCGATCGATCTCCTCGGCCATCTCGTCGGCCAGGTTATGGGCCCATCGGTAGCCGATGGGCTGGTACCAGAGCTCCGCTTCGACGCTGAGCGGACCCTGGGTGCCATCGGTAGCAACCTGGTATCGGATGCGGTCGCCGCCACCTGCGAAATCACCGTCGCTCGCCGCCGAGCCGTAAACCGCGACGAACTCTTCGGCGGTGGCCTTGTCGAAGCCCCTCGGTAGCAGACGATTGTCCTTGACGTACTTCGAGGCCGACAGCAGGACCGTCGTCACAGCGCCCGAAGGGTCGGCCAGGATCGGTTCATAGATCTGGACCTGTTCGGGCATCGAGATCTCGTTGTAGTGGGGCTCGAAACGGGTGGCGTCCCTGTCATTGACGTTGCCCTCGATCGATCCATCGGGGTTGAATCGCCCCGACTCGAACAGCGTCCTGCCCTCCCGATCCTGCACGGTGAGATGGATCCAGACCCGTCGAGAGGGATAAGCCGACGGCAGCTTGTGGCCGGCCAGGTTGGTGATCGAGAGCTCGGTTGTCAACCTGCCATCCGAGACTTCGGCGCGAGAAATATCGAGAGTGGCGGTGAAGCGGGTCAGGTTCTGGATCGTCTGGTCGGCAGTGCTCTGCAGCTCCTGTGGAAAGGCTTGAACGGCAAGCTCCTGGCGGTGAGCATTGAAGATGCGTGGCATCAGCAGATTGCCGCCGCGAAAGACGTGGCGCGATACCTCCTCGCGGAAAGGACCCAGCACACTGGAGACCTGCATGGCTCCCTCGACCACCGGCATGTGACAGGACTGGCAGCTCTTCTCGCCGGCGAACGCGCTGTGCTTCCACTCGAGGTAGGGAGTCTGTTCGGGTAGCTCGCCGACTACCTTCCCGTCATCGTCGAGAGCGTGGGTAATGACCGTGTGGCAGGTGGCGCACAGCTCGGAGCTCTGAATGTGGTCACCCCTGGCCGGTAGGAAACGCGACGCCGACTGCATCAGCTTCTGACGTCCGTTGTCAACGTCGAACGGTCCGTACACCTGCCGCTCACCGGACGCGGTGCTGGTGTCCATCACGAAGCCGGCAGTGAAACTCTCGGCCTCTCCGAGCGTCTCGCTGCCGATCTGGTGACAAACCGTGCAGGAGACGCCGTCGGCAGCGCGCAGGCCTTCTGGCGTAGTAGCGCCCGAAATCGGCAAGTGAACGAAGACCTCACCCAGCCTCCCCTCGGCGTTGGCCTGAAACCGTTGCATCGGCATGTGGCAGACACCGCACTCGTTTTCGATCAGGGCGGCGGCGGTCGGGTGGACGAGTGCCTCCCGCCGGATGGCCGCCTGCCAGTAGGGGTCCCGCGCAGCGTTGGCCATCATCGACGACCGCCATCCGATGCCGATCGAAGCGTCCCGGCCGTCGGGGGTTATCAGGCCGTTGTGGCAGGCCATGCAGCGGTCCGAAGTGACGAAGAGATTCGGAGCTCGAGCCGAACCCAGCGATACGCTCGTGGTCGTCAGGACAAGACAGAGAATCGTGAGTTTTCGCAGCATGGCTCTACCATCCTTCAAGGAGTGTGCCGTCGAACCAGTCCCACAGCAGGTAGAAGATCACTTGTGTCTGCCGTACTTCCCGCTCGTTTAGCGGTACCCGAGCGCCGAGGTTGAACAGGATGTGCTGGCGTTTGTTGAGGGTGATTTGCATCTGCGGCACCACGCTGTACCGGATGTCCGCATCGGAGGCAAATTCGCGACCCCCGGTGAGCTCCACCATCGGCGACCAGGCTCGCCCGAACTGGCCCGTGGTGGTTGTCCAGCCGAGGGCGCAGCGGAGAAAAGCAGCGTTCTCCGCCTTGTCTTTGTCGGCGGTCAGCTCGGCACCGAGCTGGGTCTGAAAGAAGAAGTCGGCCGGCAGGATCTGGCCGTAGGCGATGAAGGGCTCGAAGACTGTGGTGCCGTAGCCGAAACCGAGCTCGTCGTCACCGGTTGGGAAGATGATCTCGCCCGCAACCGCGACAATTCTGCCCTTCTCGAAGTTGTGGTGGAAGGCATGCTTCAGCGCGAAGGCGATGTCTCCCATCGACGAGGCCCATCTCGTGGAGCCATCATCCTCGATCGTGTCCGCAGTCTCGAGCCATCCGAACGGAACGACGACCTCCCACTGGCTGCGGGGTCCGAAACGCTGTTCCCAGACGAACTTGTTGAGAATCGAGCCCGGGTCGTCAACGTCGATCAGGGTGGTGATCACAGCTTCGTCTTCGGGGAAAGCCTTGTTGGTGATCAGCGGTCGCGGCAGATTGAGCTCGCCGCGCGGCCACCGTGGGTCCGTGCAGAAGGTGCGAATGTGGCTGACTGCAAGCTCGACCTGTTCGACGGTCAGAGCACCCTGGAAGGCGGGCATGAATTCCGAGAATCCCCTCGACGGTCCACCCTCGTAGGCGATGCCCATCCAATCGCTGTCCGGCTCGCGGTTGGCGAAATCGCAATCTGTGAAATCGGGTGGCGGCGTGTCCAGGGTGATCAGGCTTGCAGGGGCGCCGCGGCCGTCCGATCCGTGACAGCTCGCGCACGCGGCCTGGTAGACCGCCCTCCCGCTATCGAGGGCAGGTTCCTCAGCTGCCACCAGGGTGAGTGGTAGCAGCGCTACAGCAACAACAAAGAGGGTGATCGAGCTCTCGCGTCGGTGATGGCGACTCGGACGGATCATGCGACCCTCCCGCATAGAAACCGAGCGTCAACACCGTGGCGCGATCAGCGACGCCCGCGAATCGAGAGTAGCACGCAGACCAGGCACGGGTTGCTACCTGGCCGGGTAGTTGATGCGCACCTACTGACTACCCAAGGAAGGGGGTAGCAGTCCGGGCTATGAGCCGTTTTCGGAATGCCCTGTTTCGTCGTATCGAGCTCGCTGACCGTGGCCCGACATCCCGTATCTCAGCCGCGCGAGCCCGATCGAAGAGTCTGTGGTTCTTCCTTCGGCTCACCGAGTCCGCTGTCGCCTGGTGGTCAGAAACGCCAGGGCGTAGAGTCCCAGGGCCAGCACGTAGAGCGAGCGGAAGCCGAAGTACATGGAGTTGTATTCGAGGAACCCCCCGAACATAGCCCCCAGCAGGTTCGACGCCATTGCTACACCGACCGATGGTGTCTTCTCGAGCTCGCTCGAGAAGGCAAATCCCGAAAAAAACAGGGGCAGGGTGAGCACTGAGGTCATCAGTAGTCCGTCGAGGTGTGGAGATACCGATCCGAGGATTCTCGGCGACAGTACGAGTCCCAGGACCACCGAGCCTCCAAGGGCCGTGTAGGTCCAAACTGCGGCGAGGGCACCAAAGCGCATCACCAACAGATTGGCCAGATAGGCCAGGACCAGGATCGCCCCTATGGTGAGCCCGACCACCTGCCAGGTGGAGCCAAAGGCCAACGCGAGCTCGGTGATTGCCTTGGTCTCGATCAGCATGAAGCCAGCGCCGAGGAAGAAGCACGGTGGCGAGAAAGCGCCTCCGGTTTTGGCGTCGGCCGCTTCGGCACCCATCAGAGAACGCACCAGGAGCCAAGAAATCAGCAGCAGCAGCAAGATCATCGCCAGGTAGGTCTGGGGATAGCGCCGCACCGGCAGGTAGAGAAACGGCCAGTCGTCGGTAGAGGGATCCGCCGCCACGTCGTGCCAGTCGTTGGCGGTGAGGAGCTTGAATCTGGGGGGAACCCTCACCCCTTCCATGTCAAGCTCCTCGCCGCTAATGAAGGTCATCTGGGTATCGCGCCCCGCCAATACCAACGGTGGCTCGCCGTCGAAAGCCTCCTCCATCATGAGGTAGATCTTGAAGGCCAGGTCTGGGCGAAGCACCAGGAAGCTGACGCTCAGAACGCCGTGCGGGGCGAGGTGCTCCCGGGCCTCCCGAAAAGCCTCGATTGTGTAGACGTAGCTGTCGAGCCGTACCCCTGACAGGCCTGCTAGCAGGGTGTGGGAGTCGAGCAGGCCGTAGATCACGAGATCGTAGCGATCCTCCGAATACCGGATGAACGAGCGGGCGTCGTTGACCACGGCATGGACCCGCGGGTCGCTATAGGGCGCTTCCGGGTGCAGGGCTCGGCCAAAGTCGAGGATCGACGGATCGATCTCCACCGCGTCCACCCGGGTCGCCCCGTGACGCAGCGCAGCGGCGACATCGTTGCCGGTGCCCGCGCCCACGATCAAGACCCGCCCCGGGGTGGGCTTGAATCGGTACGGCAACCCGTAGTGCAGGCCTCTTCCCTCGCCGTCGTCGGCCCGCAAATCGAGCATCCGCTGGAAGAAAACGTTGTTGACTTCTATGAGCGGTGGTGATCCCTGTTCGTGGACGAGAGTGAGGATCTGGTAGGGCGAGTAGACATCGACCCGCCGGGGGTCAGGAGACCAGGTGAGTACCGCCAGCAACCCGACGATCGCCAGCCCGCTTCCCACCAGGGCTCGCTTCTGACGGAGGAACGGAAAGATCCCGAGGGCGACCACGCCGAGCCACACCGCGGGTGGAGTCCAAAGGGCGGCAAGGGCGTGAAACACGAGGATTCCAGCCAGGCTCCCCGCCAGGTTTGCCCCATAGGCCGGCAGCTTTTCCTTCCGCGCCATCAGCCGTGAGGCCAATTGACCGAGAGGCACAAAGGTGAGGGCCGTGGCGGAAAACGCGAACACGAGGAACCCATAAACCACCACCACGTCCACCCATTCCCCGAACTGCCGGTATCCCATGGTGAGCTGTTCCATCACCGGGTTCTGAAGGATGGGTGCCAGCGTGAAGGTCCGCAGAAGGTAGAGGAATGCGACTTGGATCGCGAGCAGGGGCATGAAGAGCGGTGTTCCGACACCCCGCCTGGTCCCGAGGGCATACCCCAGGCCGAGACCCAGAAAACAGGACAGCAGAGTGATGTTCTTGAAGTAGGCGAAGAACTGAAAGAA
>JAUWSP010000557.1 GCA_030610025.1 Acidobacteriota bacterium
CGAGAAGCGATCGATGGCTCTGCTGGGAAGGGCGGGGAGCTTTCGGAGCGTTGTTCGGATTCATGCTCGAGGGCCGAGGAGCTAGGTGAGGAGTAGAAGAATCAGTGCCAGTAGCGCGAGAAGAACGAGCAGCATCTTGGCTTTGCCTGAGATGGCCAGGGGTGATGGCTGGACCTTTTTCTTGCTTTTCTTCGAGGTCTTCGAGGCCGAGGTCCGGGGCTTGCGCGCAGGTGGCTTTTCTCGCGCTTTGCCGGTCCCGGTGCTGGCGGCCGGCCTCTTCGGAAGAGGGGTTCGCGCGACAGCGGGTTCGGGCGCCGGTTCGGTCAAGCTGTCGATCCCGAGCGCTTCGAGCGCTTCGAAAACAGCGGTCCTCAGCCTGTCGCGATTCGACTCCTCGATATGACCGAACTGAACTCCCATTCCGGAAGGTGCCTCTGGGCCTTGCGATCGAGGGCGAATCCAAACGATCTCACCCACTCCCTTGATGGGCTCTCCCTCGCCCAGCATCAACTCGAAGCGCAGAAGAGTGCCAACCGGTCTGGGGTTCTTACCCTGGACGAACATGCCGCCAGTCGAGAGGTTCGCCGTATGGCCTTCTTGGGGTACCTCCTGGGTATCGAACTGGAGTCGAACAGGGGCCGCCACTGGAGCTCGGGAATTCTCCCGAAATTGGTGCTCAGAAGGGCCAATCGGTACCACAGTTCAGGGATGCTAGCAGATCGGTTCCGGCACCTTGATTCGGGGGAACTGGCCGCCGCCTGGTAGAATTATCAACTCCTGCACCCTTCGAGCTTCAGCAATGGAAGCGAATTCGCGTACCCCCTCGCTAGCTTTCTCGTCGCGCTCACAGCGTGAGGGGGAGGATGGTCCCCAGACGGCCGGTTTCTTCCATCGACCGATTCGGCCGGTCAAGCCGAGACAGAAGACATCTTTCGAGGTCCCTGATCGCTACGTCATCCGAGACGACGAAGCGGGGCCGTACCTCAGTTGCCTCGAGGCGCCGGAGCTGATGGTCCGTATCGATCGTGACCTGTCGCTCACGGCCGGGGCTGCCCGAAAGGCCGATGAAGGGACGATATTCCTGGATGGTGTCGCTCAGGGCGAGCCCTTCATGGACCTGGAGCGGCGGGTTTACAACCTGGATCATCACGAAGGGTGCGTTCGACACTTCACGCTGTCCACCTGTGAACAGGCGCTGGTCCTGGTGGCCCGAGGACTGGACTTGAGAGAGAAGCCCTGGCAGGTCTACGCCAACGATCCAGACCTGGATGTCGTTCTGGCCGTCTGGCTACTGTGCAACAGCATGCATCTGCAAGCGCAGGACTCGTTGATTCGGAGCGCAGTGGTTCCCCTGGTGAGGCTCGAAGGTCTGATCGATTCGCATGGCCTGGAGCTGTACGAGCTTTCCGGCTATCCGCGTCAGATGGTGGACGAGATCACCGGCAGCCTCGAGTCATTGCGAGAGACCGAGGTGCGGCTCAAGGCGGAAGGCGAGTGGGAGGCAACCGACCTTCTGAAGTACCTCCGAGATCAGTTGCACCTGATCGACGAGATGGTCTATCCGGCGGATTTCTTCGAGGCGTTCCGTGGCATCGAGGAACTGGCGAAGACCGAGCTCACAGACAATCGAATCGCCGTGGTCTGCCGCTCGGATTGTGGAATCTACGAACTGGAGAAGGAACTGAAGAGGCTCTACGGGAAGCGGCTGGGGGTCGTCGGGCTGCAGAAGAGGCCCGGTGTCTATACGCTGCGCCAGGTGGACCCTTTTCTGCCGGTGGACTTGAACGAGGCCTATCGAAAGCTCAACGTGCTCGATCCGGCGGTCCGGGGTGGAGGGTCGAGTAACCGGTGGGGCGGCTCGGGGGAGATCGGTGGGTCTCCTCGCAAGACCGGCACCACCTTGAGCCCGGTCGATATCGCGGAGGCTGTGAAGCTGGCCTATCGCCGGCCCGGCATGTGGGAGCGGATCCGCTCGATCGCGCTGGCCGTGGTTCTCAGTGGGCTGCCGATGTTGGCTGGGTGGCTGGTTGTGGTCTGGAACCGGGTGATCGCAGAGCCTCGAGGTTTGTTTGCGGATCGACAACTCGAGTTTCTCGCGATGTCCAGCGCTGTGGCCATCGGATCTCTCCTGGTGCTGGGACGTCGGCGCCGCCGGCGAGTCTTCGGACTTCAGATGCCAGAGGGTAGAGGCTGGTCTTTGATGGCTCCCGCGGTGGCCGTGGGTGGACTGGCGGGTGGGGTTTGGATTTTCCTGCAATCGTGGCTACAGGCAGGGACGCTACACTCCCTTGGGACGCCGCAGGTGTTGGCTCTGATGGGATTTCCGCTACTGGCCGAGGTCGTATTCAGAGGGGTGGCCCACGGAGTCATGGTTCACGATTTCAGCATCCAACATTCCCAGGGGCGCTGGTTTCTGTCGTGGCCTGTGGCCATCTCGACCCTACTGTTCGTCATTTGGACCCTGATCCTCCGGCCTCTGGTCATTACGGATCTGTGGAGGCCTGGATTGTCGGCCTGGATTCTTCCCTTCGGCGCCCTCGTGAGCGGGGTCGCTCTGGGTATGGCGAGAGAGCGTTCCGGGAGCCTGCTCGCATCTCTCGGACTCCACTACCTGGCAGTTGCCATCGGTCTGATCATCGTCTTGATACTCCGCTAGAGTCCGCGGCCCGTGCCGGCCTCGGCCGTTCCAGGGGATTGCCAGCCTTCCATGAAGTCCTATCGGATCAACGAGATCTTCTTCAGCCTGCAGGGGGAAGGTGCGCGGGTAGGGCAACCGAGCCTTTTTCTGCGTTTTTCGAAG
>JAUWSP010000498.1 GCA_030610025.1 Acidobacteriota bacterium
CTGCTGGGAAAACAAGTTGGCTACAGTCATCGTCCTGGAAGGCTGGGATACTTCCGGCAAAGGAACCGTCATCAGCAAGATCACCCAGCGATTGGAGCCACGGGGTTTCCGCCTCCACTCCATCCGTGAGCCCCGGACTTTCGAGAGTCACCTGCCCTGGATGTGGCGCTTCTGGGCCAAGGTTCCCAACTGGGGCGAGATCGCCATTTTCGATCACAGCTGGTACAGCCGAGTCCTGGTGGAGCGTGTCGAGGGTCTGACCGGGCCCGTCCAGTGGAGACAGGCCTACAACGACATCACAGCGTTCGAGCAGGCTCTGGTGGACGATCGTTATCTCCTGGCCAAGTTCTTCCTCCATATCGACAAGGACGAGCAGGCAGAACGCCTACAAGAGATGGCATCGGATCCCCGGACGAGTTGGCAGGTGGGGCCCGAGGACCGGGACCAACACGAACGCTACGACGAGTACCGGCTGGCCACGGAGGAGATGCTCGAGAGGACCGAGACCGAATGGGGACCCTGGACCCTGGTCGCGGCCACTGATCACCGCTGGGCCCGAGTCCGGATCCTCCAGACCATCATCGAGGTCATGGAAGATGGACTCGAGCGTCGCGGCCTCGAGGTGCCCGGTCCGGTGGGCGAATTCGACGAAGATGACGAGGACGATTGATGCGCCCCAGAGTCGATCTGAGCAAACGATTGGAGCGCGACGAGTACCGGCACCGCTTGCTGGACTGCCAGCTCAAGCTCCGTGAGCTGGCCTTCCGCCTGTATCAGGACAAGCGTTCACTGGTCGTCGTGGTAGAGGGATGGGATGCAGCGGGCAAAGGAGGCTCCATTCGCCGGGCCATCGAAAAGATCGATCCCCGCGGCTACGAGGTCTACTCGATCGCGGCACCCGAGGGAGAAGACAAGACCCATCACTACCTCTGGCGGTTCTGGCGCCGTCTCCAAGCCCCGGACGACAAGCAGATCGTGATCTTCGATCGCTCCTGGTACGGTCGAGTGCTGGTCGAGAGAGTCGAGGGATTCGCCACCGAAGAGGAATGGAAGCGCGCCTATCGGGAGATCAACCATTTCGAGCGGCAGCTCACCAACCACGGCATGATCCTGGTCAAGCTGTGGTTCGAGATCAGTCCCGAGGAGCAGCTTCGCCGTTTCGAGGCTCGCAAGACGACACGCCACAAGCGGTGGAAGCTCACCGACGAGGACTGGAGAAACCGGCACAAGTGGGATCTCTACGAGGAGGCCCTGGTGGACATGCTGCGGAAAACCAGCACTCTCAGTGCACCCTGGACCGTCATCGAGGGCAACGACAAGCTGTGGGCCAGGGTCAAGACACAAGAAACCCTGATCGCGGCGCTGGAAGCGAACCTGGAAGCCCCCTCGGCAGAGAGCACCGCCGGCACTACGAAGAGCAACAGCGGAAAGAAGAAGGGCTCGAAGAAGGGCGACAAGGGCAAGAGCTGAGGGCTCTCCCTCCACTCGACTGTCGCAGCCCCCTCAATCGTCCAGGTGCCAGGAGCCTGGCTGCTTCAGAAGCAGGTTCTGGGAGTCGATGACCGGATCCCCCGGCTCGGGTACCAGGCGCACGTAGCTGCCGTCGCTCATCAACCGATAAGACTGCACGTTGTCCCGCAGGTGCAGCTCGAGGATCTCGTCGCGCAGTGCGCTCTTCAGACGCTCGTCTTCGACCGGGAAGAGTGTCTCGACCCTGCCGCTCAGATTTCGAGGCATGAGATCGGCACTGCCCAGCAGGATCTCTTCCTCACCGCCGTTGCGAAAGTAGAAGATGCGGCTGTGCTCGAGGAACCGTCCGACGATCGAAGTGACCGTGATGTTCTCGCTCACCCTCTTCACGCCCGGGCGGAGGCAACAGATGCCGCGTACCTGGAGATCGACCCTGACGCCCGCGATGGAGGCCTCGTAAAGGCCTCGGATACAGGCCTTGTCGACCAGGGCGTTTATCTTGAACACCAGGTGGCCGTTTCCATCTTGTCGGTGACAGGCGATCTCGCGCTCGATCCGCTCCAGGATCTGTTGCCTCATCCGGCCCGGAGCCACCAGCAGTTTGCGGTAGTCGTCCTCCCTCGAGTAGCCGGTCAGGGCATTGAAGAGGTGAGAGACGTCGGCGGCGATCTCGGGATCGGTCGTCAGGTAGCCGAGATCGGTATAGACCCGGGCCGTAACCGGGTTGTAGTTACCGGTTCCGAGGTGGACATAGCGCTTCAGTCCATCCGATTCCCGTCGAACCACGAGACACATCTTGGCGTGGGTCTTGAGGCCGACGAGGCCGTAGACGACATGCACCCCGGCCTTTTCCAGCGAACGGGCCCAGACGATGTTGTTCTCTTCGTCGAAGCGGGCCTTGAGCTCCACCAGGACCGAGACCTGCTTGCCGTTCTCCCTCGCCTGCCGCAGCGCCTGAACCACCGGCGAGTTGGGCCCGACCCGGTAGAGGGTCTGCTTGATGGCCAGGACGTCGGGGTCCGCCGCCGCCGCCCGAACGAAGTCCACCACCGGCCGGAAGCTATCGTAGGGGTGGTACAACAAGACGCTGCGACGCTTGAGAATCGAGAAGATGCTCTCCTCCCCTCGCAGGTCCTTGGGCTCGGCAGGCTTGAAGGGAGGGTCCTTCAGATCCGGTAGGTCGAGCTTGGTCAGATCCCAAAGGTCGGCGTGGCCAAGCGGTCCGTTCGCCGCGTACACCTGATAGGGCGCCAGGCCCAGGTTGTCCACCAGGATGTCCCGAACCCGTGTCGGCATTCTCGCGTCCAATTCCAGACGGACCACCGAGCCAAAGTGACGCTGGCCGACCACGACCTCCATCGCCGAGAGCAGGTCGGAGGCTTCGTCCTCCTCGATCTCCACGTCGGCGTCTCGAGTCACCCTGAAGGGATAAGCCGCCTCGATCTCCATGCCCGGGAAAAGGATGTCCAGATTGGCAGCAATCACATCCTCTAGCAGAACGAAGTTGGTCGACTCGGTGATCTCGAGCCCCAGCTCCTCGTAGCGCTCGGCCTTATCCTCGCAGGGCACCTGGACGAAGCGCGGAAACATGTGAGGCACCTTGACCCGTGCGAACTTCTCGCCTCGACCGGGATCGCTGATCACAACGGCCAGATTGAGACTCAGGTTGGAGATATGTGGAA